>DASPRG010000035.1:0-4069 GCA_035624555.1 Thermodesulfovibrionales bacterium | reverse complement strand
CTTTGATCTTTGTGTCCCCTTTGTTAAGGGCGGCAAGATGGGGATGTTTGGAGGTGCTGGTGTCGGCAAGACAGTTATCATTATGGAGATGATCCATAACATAGCAATGAAGCATGGTGGTGTTTCAGTCTTTGCAGGTGTGGGTGAAAGGACAAGAGAGGGAAATGACCTCTATCTCGAAATGAAGCATTCCGGCGTTCTTCCAAACGTTGCACTTGTTTATGGGCAGATGAATGAAACCCCTGGTGTGAGGGCAAGGGTGGGACTCAGTGCCCTTACCGTAGCAGAGTACTTCAGGGATCAGGGGCAGGACGTTCTCATCTTCGTAGACAACATCTTCAGATATACGCTCGCCGGAGCTGAGGTTTCAGCTCTCCTTGGAAGGATGCCTTCAGCAGTTGGTTATCAGCCTACCCTGGGAACGGATATGGGGGCCCTTCAGGAGAGGATTACCACTACCAATAAAGGTTCTATTACTTCCATGCAGGCTGTCTATGTACCCGCAGATGACCTCACAGACCCTGCAATTGTTGCAGCCTTTACGCACCTTGACGGAACGGTCGTTCTTTCAAGGCAGATCGTAGAACTCGGTATCTATCCTGGTGTTGACCCTCTGGATTCTGCATCGAGACTCCTTGATCCGAAAATCCTTGGAGAAGAACATTATAGTGTTGCCAGGGGTGTTCAAAATATACTCCAAAGATACAAGGAGCTTCAGGACATCATAGCAATCCTCGGCATAGAAGAGCTCTCCGAGGATGATAAGCTTGTCGTTGCAAGAGCAAGGAAACTCCAGAGGTTCCTTAGCCAGCCTTTCCATGTTGCCGAAACCTTTACTGGAACACCTGGTAAGTATGTCAAGATCGAAGATACTATTAAAGGTTTCAAGGCAATATTAGATGGGAAATATGATGATATGCCCGAACAGTCATTCTATATGATAGGTCCCATAGAAGAGGCTGAAGAGAAGGCTAAGAAACTCGGCTGGAGTAGACAGGTATAATTTTAGGGCAAAACGAGGGATATTAAATATGGATAACAAGATAAAACTGGAAATCGTGACACCCTATGGCCTTATTTTAAGTGACGAGGTGGATGAAGTCACTACTTCTGGAAGTGAGGGTGAGTTTGGGGTTTTACCTGGTCATGTCTCCTTTATTACCACTCTGAAAATAGGTATGCTTACCTATAAAAAGGGCACTGAAGTACGGTATGTCTTTGTGAATAGTGGATATGCAGAGGTTGGGCCTGATAAGGTCGTTGTTCTTGCAGATAGCGCTGAAAAGTCGGAAGACATTGATATGGAAAGGGCAAAGACAGCGATGAAGCGGGCAGAGGAGAGGCTCAAAAAGATGGAGGAGATTGATTTTGCCAGAGCAGAGTCATCTCTTGAAAGGGCATCAGCAAGGATACAGATAGCAGAAAGAAAATCCGTCAGATAAGTATTATTGATTTTTGACATTCCAAAGGCCATGCAAAAGCATGGCCTTTTTGTTTAATAAAGAAGGATTCAAGGATTTGAGGGTTCAAGGGTTCGAGCCAAAAATTAATCACTGGAATCCTTGGATCCTTGAATCCTGTTTATTCAACTAATTGGTAGATTTAAATTTATGGATATTACCCTCAACAGCATACGCGACATTAGATTATATCAGCCGAGGAAAGGATACAGGTTTTCGGTAGACTCTCTTCTCTTGTATGATTTCGTAAGACTCAAAAATGTCAGGAGAATAGGCGACCTTGGTGCTGGTTCTGGCATTGTGGGAATTCTCCTTGCAAAAAGATACCCTGATGCGGAAATTACCCTTTTTGAGATTCAGGAAAGTCTTGCCGCGCTTGCAAAGAAGAATATTGTACTGAATAACCTTGAAGACAGGGTTAAGATAATTCAGATAGATATCAGAGAAATAAAATCACTTCATTCATCTTTCGTCACTCCACATTGTTTCGATCTCCTTGTATCAAATCCTCCCTTCAGGAGACTAAGAAGCGGCCTTATCAGTGAAGAGGAGGAGAAGGCAATTGCAAGACATGAGATAAAGCTGAGGCTTCATGAACTCATTGATACAGCATCATATCTCTTAAAGGCAAAAGGCAGGTTCTGTATGGTTTATCACCCTTGCAGACTTTTAGAACTTATGGATATTTTGGAAAAGATGGGTTTGGAACCCAAGAGATTAAGGTTTGTACATTCCCATATCCTGTCAGAGGCAAAGATGATTTTACTGGAGGCTGCAAAAGGAGGGAAAGGCGGGGTGAAGGTTGATAAACCACTTTTTATCTATAACGAGGACGGCAGTTACACTAAAGAGGTAATGGAGATATATCGTTCATAGTATCCCAAATTTGATGATAGAAAATCTTCAATAGTTTCCTCTCCCTTGATGGGAAAGGATTAAGGAGAGGGAGAGGGGCTTTCGATTTGGATTGAGTTTTCTATCTCTATTTTAGGGAGTATACATCTCCTAAAAATATAAATTATTTATCGGTTGATTTAGATAATTTATAACTTGTAAGGCAGTTTTTATGTATAATAAGAAAAAATTTTGAAAGGAGGAGATGGTATGGTAAAATTCAGATTTTTAGGTATCATGATTCTTTTGCTTGCTCTCCCTGCAATTGCAGTAGCATATGGAGGTCATGATGGTCTTAACTGCACTGGTTGTCACGGCATTCATAATGCCAAAGGAGATATCATATTTGCAGTTGAGCCGAACAAGAAGGCAATCAATCCGGTTACAAGACAACCCTTTACAGGAACAACCGCCCTCTGTCTTGGCTGCCATGAAACAGTAGAAAAAGGTGGTCTCGGCATAATGGCAGTCTCAGCTGTTCACAGCCATCCATATGGAGTTACCCCAAGTGCAAAGGTTGCCACTGTGCCAGCAGTCTTTTTAAGAGATGGAAAGTTGGAGTGCGTGGGCTGTCACGACCCTCATCCATCAAATCCATTCTATAAATATCTGAGGGTTGATACTGCAAAAGGTGCAAAGATGCAGGATTTCTGTGCCCTCTGTCACGCATCAAAATCTTCCCCAAAGGCCGTAGCAGAAATGAAGGTATTCGACAGCATGGACGAAAGGAAGTTTACTGCTCCTTCAGCACCAGCAGCACCAGCAGCGCCAAAGGCGGCACCAGCGGCTCCTACGAAAAAGTAGTCGAATGAGGTCTAATAAGTCACTGGTCATGTTGATAAATCATGACCAGTGACTTATAATTATTATTTGTGGAGCTTCTCAAAGGTTTCCTTACATATTTGTCTGTTGAGAAGGGACTCTCAAAAAATACCATTGCTTCCTACTCTATAGACCTCAGGAAATTTCAGGATTTTCTCTTATCAAAGGAGAAAGGATTTTCCGCATTCTCGAGGGCCGATATAATTGATTTTATCGAAAGGCTCAGAGATGAGGGTTACTCTCTATCAAGCATCTGCAGGTATATATCTTCAGTAAAAGGTTTATGCAAATATCTTCTTGTAGAAAATATCATCAAAGATGACCCGTCAGAAACCCTGCAGGCACCAAAGAGGTGGGAACGACTCCCAAAGTCTTTGAGCATCTCTGAGATCAGATCTTTCCTTGGCTTGAGCTTATCTGTTGAAAAACCAACCATGATGAGGGATAGTGTAATGCTTGAACTTCTCTACTCTTCAGGTCTCCGCGTCAGCGAACTGGTCTCCCTAAAACTCGAGGATATTCACTTAGAGGCAGGCTTTTTAAGGGTTCTGGGAAAGGGTTCAAAGGAAAGGATTGTGCCTGTCAATATGAGGGCAATAGGAAAGCTAAAAATATATCTAAACCAGCAGAGACCAGAGATCCTGAAGGAGAAACAGTCTCCATATCTCTTTGTTACGGGGAGAGGGAGGCCTCTGACAAGACAGCGTTTCTGGCAGACAATAAAGGCTCTGGGCAGGAAGAAAGGGATTGAACTCTCACCACATACGCTGAGGCATTCCTTCGCTACCCATCTCCTTGAGGGTGGAGCAGACCTCAGATCAGTGCAGAAGATGCTCGGTCATTCTGATATATCAACGACCCAGATTTATACTAAAGTTACAGCAGAGAGAATA
>DASPRG010000072.1:0-2451 GCA_035624555.1 Thermodesulfovibrionales bacterium | reverse complement strand
CCTACAAACGTTTTGCTACTTACCAGAAAAAATGGTGTTATTTGACTATAAGTTGCTGATTTTGGCATGCTAAAAAGATGAAAAGAGACATTAGTATTATTTTAGTCAGCATTATTATCTTATTCGCAATCTATGCGGCTGCAGATTTCTTTATTAATCTTCCCATCGGCAATAAAAGTATTGAAATAGAGATACCAAAAGGTACCAACTTCAGGCAGGCTATTGAAATCCTTTCAAAAAACGGACTTATTCGGGACAAAACCCTCTTTGTTTTAATTGGCAGAATAAGCGGTTTGGATAGAAAGATAAAGGCTGGATACTATTCAATTCATGGGTCAGTAAGTCCCTTTGACATTTTCCGAATGCTGAGGAATGGTCAGATAATAGAATATGAGATAACAATAATCGAAGGAGATTCGCTCAGAGAGATAGCAGAAAAACTTTCAGAAAAAAATATTATCGGCAAAGAAGATTTCATAAAGCTATCGTCGGATAAAGAATTTCTCGCTTCGCATGAGATTGATGCTCCTACAATTGAGGGTTACCTTTTCCCTGATACATATAAGGTCCCTAAAGGCATGGATCCTAATGAGGCGATAGAGATGATGATCACCAGGATGCGAGAAAAATATTCAGGCGAACTAAGGGCAAGAACATCAGAGATTGGTCTCTCTGAAAGGGAGGTGCTTACCCTTGCATCAATCATCGAGAAAGAAGCTGAAACAGCTAAGGAGAGGCCGCTTATTTCCGCAGTTTACCATAATAGGCTCAGGAAAGGGATTCCCCTTCAGGCAGACCCTACTGTTATTTATGGAATAAAAAGCTTTGGAAAAGTGATAACTGCAGGGGATGTGCGGCGGAAGACACCTTACAACACCTACATGTTCAAAGGACTCCCCCCCGGACCTATTGCATCGCCTGGAATCAAATCGATTCTTGCAGCACTTTATCCTGCAAAAGTCCCTTACATGTTCTTTGTCTCTAACAATGATGGCACACATAGATTTTCTGTCACATCTGAAGAACATGAGGCTGCTGTGGAGTTATATCGGAAAAAGAAAAATGAAGAAAGCAAAGCAAAAATTAAAGGGAACTCGTAGGAAGACAAAGACAATTTATGTGGGCAAGGTTCCTGTGGGAGGAGGAAACCCCATTGTTGTCCAGTCCATGACGAAAACAGATACCACTGACGTGAAGTCAACGGTACAACAGATAAAATCTCTTGAGTCAACGGGATGTGAAATCATAAGGCTTGCAGTGCCAAATATGGAGGCAGCAAAAGTACTCGGCACCATTAAAAAATCTGTTACTATTCCGATGATAGCAGATATACATTTTGATTGGAGACTATCCCTTGAGGCAATAGACCAGGGGGTTGATGGACTGAGAATAAACCCCGGGAATATAGGTGCAAAGTGGAAAGTAAAAGAGGTCGTTACTGCTGCAAAAGACAGAGGGATACCTATAAGAATTGGGGTAAATGCTGGATCCCTCGAGAGGGAACTCCTCAAAAAATATGGACACCCAAAGCCAGAGGCCCTTGTTGAGAGTGCAGAGAGAAACATACAGATACTCGAGGAAATGGATTTTACTCATCTTAAAGTGTCATTGAAGGGTTCAGATGTTCCAACTACTGTGGAGGCATACAGGTTATTTTCGGGGAAATATGATTATCCACTCCATATAGGAATATCAGAGGCTGGGCCTCCATCCACAGGAATCATAAAGAGTTCCGTTGGGTGCGGCATATTACTTTCAGAGGGAATAGGAGATACAATCAGGGTATCCCTAACAGCAGAGCCAGGAGAGGAGGTCCGCGTTGCTTATGAGATATTAAAGTCTCTTGGCCTCAGAAAAAAAGGTGTAGAGATTATATCCTGCCCTACCTGTGGCAGGTGCAGAATTGACCTGAGGGGGCTTGCAACAGAGGTTGAGTACAGACTCAGAGAGATTGATAAACCAATGAAGATTGCCGTTATGGGTTGTGTTGTCAATGGTCCTGGTGAGGCGAGAGAAGCTGACATCGGTATAGCAGGAGGTAAGGGGATTGGAATCCTTTTTCGGAAGGGGAGAGTTATTAAGAAGATAAAAGAGAAAGACCTTCTCGATGAGTTGATGAATGAAATTTCCCTATGGAGATAATCAGGATACCAAAAATTATGCAGGAGACATCAAAAGAATGTCTTAAGAAAGGTAAGACAATAGGCTTTGTACCAACAATGGGTGCCCTTCATGAAGGCCATCTCAGCCTTATAAGGAGAGCGAAACAGGAAAATGATATAACCATTGTCAGTATATTTGTAAATCCAATTCAGTTTGGACCCTCAGAGGATTTTAAGAGATATCCAAGGGATATCGAAGGTGATGCGGAGAAGCTCCAAAGAGAAAAGGTGGATGTAGTCTTCATGCCTGAGGTGTCTTCGATGTATACTGAAAGGTTTTTGACCATCG
>DASPRG010000014.1:0-7114 GCA_035624555.1 Thermodesulfovibrionales bacterium | reverse complement strand
ATGAATAAAAGAGGAAATGGCATCCTGCTCCATATTACATCCCTGCCCTCGCCTTTTGGCATCGGGGATCTAGGACCATGGGCTTACCGGTTCATTGATTTTCTTTATCAAACAAAACAGAGCTACTGGCAGATATTACCTCTGAATCCCACCAACCAGATCTGCGGAAACTCTCCTTACAGTAGTATCTCTGCATTTGCAGGCAATCCACTCCTCATAAGCCCTGAACTCTTGATAGAGTATGGGTTCCTTACCAAGAAAGATATTGACGCAACACCATCATTCCCCAATGAACGCTGTGATTACCCCTCTGTCATATCATATAAAACACAGTTATTACATCGTGCTTATGAGCGTTTCAAGACAAATAAGAATAAAGAAGATACTTACGAAGAATTCTGCGCACAGAATGGGGAGTGGCTGGAAGATTTTGCCCTTTTTGTGGTGATGAAAAATAGTTTTCAAGAAAATGTCTGGGCGGAATGGGAAAAAGGCTTGAGAGATAGAAGTCCTAAAGATCTCAAGAAAATAAAAAATAATTTCCATGATGAATTAGAACGGGAGAAATTTCTTCAGTATCTCTTTTTTAAACAGTGGCTATCTCTTAAACAATATTGCAATGAAAAGGGAGTCAAGCTCATCGGTGATATACCTATCTATGTAAATTATGACAGTGCTGATGTATGGACTAACACAGGTATATTTAAATTAGATAAAGAAAAAAGACCATTATTTTCAGCTGGAGTTCCCCCTGACTATTTTAGCGAAACTGGACAGTTGTGGGGAAATCCTATCTACCGCTGGAATGTTCTTCAAAAAACTGATTTTAGGTGGTGGTTACAGCGTTTTGCCCATAATCTTCGTCTTTTTGATATAGTGCGCATTGACCACTTCAGAGGTTTTGTCGCATTCTGGGAGGTTCCTGCAACTGAGAAAACTGCCGTCAATGGTCATTGGGTTAAAGTTCCTGCAGTCGAGTTCTTTACAGCACTCCTTGAAAAATTCCTGACTATTTCTCTCATTGCTGAAGACTTAGGATTTATCACACCAGATGTTAAGGAAATCATGAACCATTTTGGATTCCCCGGCATGCGCATACTGCTTTTCGCTTTCGGGGAAGACCTGCCTACCCATCCCTATTTACCCCATAACTATATTCCAAATTGCATTGTTTATACAGGAACGCATGACAATAATACTGTGAGAGGATGGTTTGAAAACGAGACAACTCCTCAGGACAGGCAGAGGTTATTTCGCTATTTAGGGCATGAGATTTCTGGCGAGCAATTGCCGAAGGAACTCATTCGTATTGCCATGATGTCCGTTGCAAATACGGTCATTATTCCGATGCAGGACATTCTGGGTTTGGGAGAAGAAGCACGGATGAATCGCCCCTCTACCACTCAAGGTAATTGGGGGTGGCGGCTCTTGCCGGATCAGTTAACATCCTCCCATGCAGAAATGCTCCTCGAATTAACGTATACTTACGGTAGAGCATTGGGAAATACTGCGACCATTGAGTTGCATTAGCTTTGAAATATTTCTTAATATTAAAGACGGTTGAAACAGAGAGTTTAAGAAGAGTTGAAGGTAAAGATTTGAAGAAATGGAAATGAAATCACGTCTTTCAAACATATCTTTGAACGTTTTCTTCAATCCCATAGGCAAAGTGACTATGGAGATAATAAATAGTCTTGGTGCAGCAACAATTTTTTTCAGCAAAGCCTTCATTATGATCTTCCGACCAAAGCAGGTGCGCGAGATCATTCAACAGGTTTTTTATATTGGTGCCAGGTCCTCAGGAATTGTAATTTTGGTTGGGATGTTCACCGGCATGGTCATTGGACTGCAGATGTATCACGCCCTTGCTGAGTATGGCTCGGAAGGGGCACTCGGCTCGGCTGTCGGTCTTTCGCTGATCAGAGAACTGGGACCTGTCCTGACGGCTATTATGATTACCGCACGAGCAGGCTCTTCCATGACCGCAGAGATCGGTATCCTGCGCATCTCCGAGCAGATCGACGCATTGTACACCATGCAGATCGATCCCCTGCGGTATCTTGTCAGCCCGAGGATCGCTGCCTCAATCATCAGCTTTCCCCTGTTGACAGCATTTTTTGACCTCATTGGTCTCATCGGCGGCTATTTCACCGGTGTTGTGCTTCTCGGTGTCAATGCTGGTACATACATTTATCGTGTCCAGTACAGCGTGCATATGGAGGACATTACCGGCGGCTTTATCAAGTCAGTGGTCTTTGCTGTAATCGTCTCCACTGTCTGCTGCTATCAGGGTTTTTTTACACACATGCGTTCAGATAGCTTTGGCGCCAAGAGCGTCAGTCTCTCCACCACATCGGCAGTCGTGCTTTCATGTGTAATGATTCTTGTTTCAGACTATGTTGCAACTTCATTTCTTATGTAAAGATATTATGGAAAACGCATTAATTGAATTTAGAGATGTTACAAAACGGTTCGGCGACCGTACAATCCTCAACCAGGTCAATTTAAAAATCTTCGATAATCAAATCACCACAATAATCGGCAAAAGCGGTACAGGCAAGAGCGTGCTCCTCAAACACATTATTGGACTGCTTTCGCCAGACGAAGGATCCATTCTTTTCCGGGGTAAGACTATCAATGAAATGAAGAGGAAAGAATGGGATACATATAAGAGTCAAATCAGTTATATGTTTCAAAACAATGCCCTTTTTGATTCCATGACAGTTTTTGACAACATCGCCCTCCCTCTCAGGCAAACAACAAACTTGAGCAAGAAGGAAATTGAAAGCAGGGTTATGAACAGAATCGAACAAACAGAGCTAACTGAAGCGGCATTCAAATACCCGTCAGAGCTTTCAGGTGGAATGCAGAAGCGGGCTGCTCTGGCGCGGGCTCTGGTTACCGATCCAAAGATTGTTCTTTTTGATGAGCCGACGACTGGTCAGGACCCGATCCGGAAGAATGTTATCTTGAGTATGATTGCACAATACAAGAAAAAATTCGGATTCACAGCGATCATCATAAGCCATGAAATTCCGGATATCTTTTTCATTTCAGACCGTATCCTTCTCCTATGGGAAGGCACGATCGGATTTCAGGGCACCTATGAAGAAGCCGTAAAACTGGAACATCCTATGACCGATGAATTCCTCCATAGCCTTGAAGGCTTCCGGGATCAGTTGACCGGATTGCTTTCCAAGCAGATGTTCAGGTTGCGGTATAGTACGATATTGTCTCACGGATTGGCAGAGACAAGCCTTACCGCCATCTTGTTTAGCGTGGAACTTGATTTAATTACCGAAAATCTGGGGCGAAGGCCAGCACTGGAGGTTGTGAAATCCCTTGGGGAATATATAACCAAGCACCTTGATGCACTGGGAGGATTTTCTGCACGGCAGAGCAGAGATCATATTCTCACGATACTTCCTCATGCCGAACTGAATGAAGCCCAACAATTGTTGGATAATTTTTCCAAGGAACTCCAAGAACATGCATTATTCGATATCGAGGCTGAAACTCTGGCACAAATCGAATCACAGCAATGCTTTGAAATCTATGTTTATGCCGGCATTACTGAAGCGAAATCCAATGAGGCTTTAGACGATATCATCAGAAAGGCGAAATCCAA
Source organism: Thermodesulfovibrionales bacterium (assembly GCA_035624555.1). Classification (GTDB taxonomy): domain Bacteria; phylum Nitrospirota; class Thermodesulfovibrionia; order Thermodesulfovibrionales; family SM23-35; genus DASPRG01. Next base: position 3,486 of record DASPRG010000014.1, on the reverse strand, counting down.
ACAAAAAATAATTGCATTGCATCAGTGTAAGGTCTGGGGGTAAAAGAAAATGAAAAAGTATTCAATGGAAACAACTGTAGGCATTTTTGTCGTTATCGGGCTCCTGTGCATAGGATATATGACTGTAAAACTCGGAGAGGTTTCGCTCTTTGGAGACAACACGTACACACTCCATGCACGATTCACTTCGGTATCAGGCCTGAGAGTGGGCAATCCTGTAGAGATGCTTGGTCTCGAGGTTGGACGGGTGGAACGGTTGACAATCGACCAGGAACAACAGATGGCATTAGTAGAAATGAAGATTAAAAAAGGCGTAAAGGTCTATGATGATGCCATCGCCTCCGTCAAAACATCCGGTTTGATTGGCGACAAATACATCCAGATCGATCCCGGAGGTTCAAATGAATTGTTGAAACCCGGCGGGACCATCAAAGAAACTGCTTCACCTCTGGATATCGAAGAACTTATTAGTAAGTATGCTTTTGGAAACGTCAGCAAGAACAAAAAAAGTGAAAATGAGAGTGGAAAATAAATCAAAGGGGGCATCCATGAAAAAAGTGCTTATCGGATTTCATCTTATCATTTTTTTTATTCTTCCTCTTTCCCTGTATGCGGGTGTACCACAGAATACTGTTGAGGGGCACGTCAACAACGTTCTCAATGTGCTGCGCGACCCAGCCATGAAAGGAGATAAAGCAAAAAAGGCCAAAAAAGAAAAGGTTCGAGCTATCTCAGAAAAAATGTTTGATTTCAACGAGCTTTCGAGGAGAACATTAGCTATGAATTGGAAAAACCTCAACCCAGACCAACAGAAAGAATTTATTGATCTCTATAAAGATATTCTTGAAGATGCTTATATGGACAGGATCATGTCCTATTCGGATGAGAAAGTAGTCTTTTCCAAAGAAATCATGCTTTCAGATGATACGGCCGAAGTCCAGAGCAACATCATCACAAAAAAAGCAGAGATACCGATTTACTACAGGGTTATCCTGAAGGACGGTAACTGGAGGGTATACGACGTTATTATTGAGGGTGTCAGCCTGATCAAGAACTACCGCACTCAGTTCAGAGATATCCTGGCAAACAAATCTCCCGAAGAGTTACTCAAAGTCCTTCGGAAAAAGGTTGGTAAAGCGTAATACATAACAACTTACACAAAGGAGAAAACCTGCCATGAAACTCATAGTATTGACTATCGGAGTTGTTGGGCTTTTTGCTGTTTCCTTATTCAGCTTTTCTTATTACTCTCTTGCATCAACAGTCATCGCATCTGATCATGATCAGGAAGGAAAATCTTCTCAAGTAGATCAAACTCTTCAAGACCAGAAACAATCCACTCAGGAGCCAGATGAACTTATTGAAGAACCTGATCAAGAACAGGAACCATCTGATCAGGAAGAAGAAATTATCGAGGAAGAGGAAGAAGAGACTGTGCAGATTGCTGACCCTCTCTATATATGGAACAAGGGAATGTACTATTTCAACGATAAGTTCTATTTTTGGTTATTGAAGCCTGTTACCCAGGGATATTCTGCTGTTTTCCCTGAGGGCGTCAGACTTTCCATCAGCAATTTTTATCAAAACATCACCACACCAATTCGATTCGTAAATAACCTCCTTCAACTGAAAATGAAGTCTGCAGGAAATGAACTTCTCCGTTTAGTTTTGAATACCACTTTTGGTGTAGCTGGTCTTGGTGATTTTGCCAAGGATAAAATGGACATTAAACGCCATGATGAAGACCTTGGCCAAACCTTTGGCCATTACGGAATAGGTCATGGATTTTATATTGTGTGGCCCATACTGGGACCTTCCAGCCTGCGTGATACTGTGGGTTATGTTGGAGACTTATTTTTGCATCCTGTTAGTTATATTACACCGATTGAAACGGCAGTCGGGATTGACGCACATGATAAAGTGAACGAGACCTCTTTTCACATCGGAGATTACGAGGATATCATAAAGGCGGCAGTTGACCCATATATTTCTATACGTGATGCCTACGTCCAGCATCGGAAAAAGAAAGTTGAAGAATAAAGATCGCTCCAGTTATCTCATATATACTCCGGAGATAAGATAGTTGATATAATGAGAATAAGGTAAAACCTTCCCGAATGCCAAGATGGATAGATAAGGTTAAGTAATAAATGGTATACACCAAACGGAAAGGGGAGAAAAAGCACTATGTCTATCGAGGAAAAGCGTAAATACGAGAGGAGACCATTTGTTACAACTACAAGATATTACCTAACAACCCAACGTACGGCAAAATTAGAGAAAGTCTATAACGATGCAGTTACTGTTGACGTCAGTGAGGGAGGCCTTGGAATAATAACAGATTATCCTCTTGCGAACGGAGATATTTTGTATTTTGCACATGAGATTAAGGTAAGTAATATTGCAGCAAAGTCCGCGATTGTAAAATGGGTAAAAGAAATTGAGGATAATAGATACCGGGTGGGATTGGAGTTTCGCATATAAGCGCTGAACTACAGTAAATGCACTAAATATTTTTACATTGTCATTGCGAAGCTTTCATAGTCCTCCTCATTAGTCATTACATATAAATCACTACTAATTTTTTAAAGTGTTTTCATCGACCATGGTATCAGTCTGGTATTTAAAATCTCCTATGGGTCTCTTGAATGTGTAATTGAACGGGTCGACTACAAGTTGTTTCGCAGTCTTTGGCACATCTTTCGTAATAGCAGCAAATGGTAAAGAGACAACAAAGATTGCACTCCCAGCGACTATAGAAACAAGACCAAGAGGTCTTATGAAAAGAGCATCACCTATAATATTCCCTTCAGTATTACTCTGAGCAAAAGCCGCAGTACTGGTTAAAAAAAGTAGAGAAGCTATCACTATAATGAAAATCTTTTTCATTTTCTCCCCCTTGTTTAAAGGTTTATATTTCGTTATTGACTATTATAGAAAAAGAAAATTACATATTCAATAGAAATCTTGTGGGGATTTAAAATCATTTCACATGTACTCTTCTGTAAGAATCAATCCTTTGCAGGTGGTAGCCAATGCATAATGGCTTGCAGTCAATAAAAAAGGCTTGCATCATCTGCAAGCCCTTGATTTCTTTGGTAGCGGGGAGAGGATTTGAACCTCTGACCTTCGGGTTATGAGAGCAAAATAGTATTTTGGGACTCTTGGCTGGATTTTCAATAACTTCTTGATTTTATAAATTTTTTTACCATTCTATCTTTTCTGTCTGTTCCCATATTTTCTATATTTCGTGCCAAATTCTGCTACAATTTTGCTACATAGAAATTATCCATAGTAAATATAGATTAAATAAAACCGATCAGCTATAGAGGAGCATTTCCCAAAGTAACAAGTTTCAGCAATGTCTTGTTTTAATTTTATGAAGATACTTTTACAGAAAAGGGAGTTACTCAAGAGATGATCCTCTGAATAGGTAAATGTCCTTCCAGCAATTCCTTTCAACGCATTCATCTCATAAGTTCGTCT
>DASPRG010000013.1:0-7803 GCA_035624555.1 Thermodesulfovibrionales bacterium | reverse complement strand
TCTGCATTATTTGGGTTAAACCTTGGTTATTTTAGATGGACTCAAAAAAGACCTTGAACTGACTTATGACAGATAACGAGTTCCTTCCTACAAGTTTAAATCCCTTGGAGCTTCGTTATGGATGCAGAATTACACATAGAACTGCGTATTTTCACTGTTCGCTAATATTTGAACATTTCTTGGTCAAAGTCTTATCCTACAGAGATCATGAATTGTCAATATCAAAGCAGACAGACAAATATATAGGTTTATAATTTCCATCGGAACTACGTAACATCAGCAGTTTGAACAACTGTGAGCAGTTGATGAAGAAGTCTTGAATTGTCAAGTCATGTTTTGTTTCCGTTTTATTGAATAATAGGTTATAATTCGTTACACTTTTATCCCAAAATAGGTTATAAAATATCACATTATGTTTCAGCGCGCGATAAACAAATTTTTCCTGGAGTGGAAGAACCGAAAGAAGAGGAAACCTCTTGTTGTCAGAGGTGCACGGCAGGTTGGCAAGACCTCGGCAGTGAATCTCTTTGCAGAGGACTCTTTTAAAACCTACATTTACATAAATCTGGAGCAGGAAGACAATCTTGCCCTATTTTCGAGAATGAGTCCGGTTCGTGAACTGGTTCAGGCAATCCAATTAAAATTCAATAAGAAGATTATCCCCGGAATCACGCTCGTCTTTATTGATGAGGTGCAAAACTCAAGCATAGCCATGAGCCAGCTTCGCTATTTTTATGAAGAGATGCCTAACTTGCATATCATGGCGGCAGGCTCGCTTCTTGAAGTAAAAATGGAATCAGAAGGATTTTCATTTCCCGTAGGAAGAGTTGAGTATTGTTATATGTACCCGGTTACATTTGAAGAATACTTGTCTGCTCTGGGAGAAACAGAGACATTGCATTATATAAATTCCGTAAAGCCTGAAGAAAAGATGCCCGCTGAAATCCATAATACGTTGATGAAGAAATTTCATGAATACCTGTTGGTAGGTGGGATGCCCGAGGCTGTTGCCCGGTATGCAGAAACAAAGTCCCTGATCGATGTGGATCCTGTATATGAATCCATACTGACAGGATTTAAAGATGATGTTTTGAAATATGCCAGCATTGCAAAGACGAAATACGTTCAATATCTCATAGAACATGCGTCTAAATATACAGGACTTCCCATTAAATATGAAAATTTCGGGGGATCTGGTTTCAGAAGCAGGGAGATGAGTGAGGCATTTGATGTCCTTGAAAAAGCCATGGTAATAAGCAGGGTTTATGCCTCTGCTTCTAAACAACTTCCGATAGTAAACAATTTAAAGAAATCGCCAAAGCTTTTGTATTTAGACACAGGGCTTGTCAACTATCAGGTCGGGCTAAGGACCGAGATAATGAATATACAGAATATTAATGCAATATATCATGGTCAGCTCAGTGAGCAGATTGTGGGACAGGGTTTACTGTCGCAGGCAATAAAAAAGAATATAAACCTGACTTACTGGTACAGAGAGCAGAAAGGCTCTATTTCAGAAATAGACTTTCTGATAAGTTCCCATAACAGGCTGATTCCTATTGAAGTAAAGTCAGGCAAGGTCGGGACTTTGAGGTCGCTCCACAATCTTATTGATGAAAGCAGGAATAATTTTGCGGTTCGAATATATTCAGGGGTGATGGGAATCGAAAAGATACGGACTCCAAATAAAAAACAATTTACCCTATTTTCTCTCCCGTTCTATTTACTGCACCGTATTGAGGAATTGATAGATAAAGTGCTGGCGGATTCGCTTAAGTGAATGATTCACCATTCGCTGATGGTTCTATCGCATCACCCGGCGTGGCAGACAACAAGTAGGCTCATAGAGAAATGTTTTGTCAATATCAAAGCAGACAGACAAATATATAGGCTTATAATTTCCATCGGAACTACGTAACATCAACAGTATGAACGACTGTGCGCAGTAGATGAAGAATTCGATAAGATTTCAGACCTCTTGAAATTCTCTGCTTGTTTGTGAAAGAAACAACGCCTTTTTATTTTAAAAAATGATTGAAAAGTTATTCAAAAAAGTGCAGATTATTACTTGTAGAATGAAAAGACACGGTGTCCACACAATAACCTAAAAAAGGAGGAGGTAAAAATGGCAAAGAAAAACCCCACCAAGACAAAAGCTGCCGAGAAAAAAGTCGTCAAGAAAAAGAGGAAGCTAAACCCTGCATTCATGAAACCCATGCAGATTAGCGATGCCCTTGCGAAGGTGGTTGGTAGCAAGCCACTTCCGAGAACAGAAGTTACCAAAAAACTCTGGGCGTATATCAAGAAGAACAAGCTCCAGGATAAGGTAAACAAGAGGATCATCAATGCTGATGCCAATTTGAAGGCAGTATTCAGAGGGAAAGAGAAAGTTTCGATGTTCGAGATGACCAAGCTGGTCAGCAAACATCTGAGTTAGTAAAGTAGCAGCGTCTGGCAAATGAAGAACCCTGCGGCAAGACCGCAGGGTTCTTCATTTAAATGGTTTGCTGATTTTAAGTAATCTTAAATTCTGCAACAACTGGTGTGTGGTCAGAGGGCTTTTCAAGGAGCCTTTGGCTTATATCAATCCAGGCCCTAATAGATTTTTCTGCAATTGATCGGGTAGCCCATATGTGGTCAATACGCCATCCCATTGCCTTTTTCACAGCATTTTTTATGGTATAGTCCCAGAAAGTGTATTGGCCACCCTCTGAATTATGTAAACGGAAGACATCAATGAATCCCCATTCCTTGAATTTTGATAATACTGCATGTTCATCTGGGTGGAACCCCACATGCCCTTTCAGGAGATCGGGATCATACACGTCTTTGGATTCCGGTGCGATATTGAAGTCACCTGTCCAGATGATAGACATACGAGGTTTATAATTCTCCTTAAAATAATAATAGAGCCTCTGCAGCCAATCGAGTTTCTCCCTGAACTTTTCTGATAGAGGATGAAAGCCCTGAGGGACATAGGTATTGATAATATGGATTCCCCTTATCTTCGCAGAGATCAGACGGGTTGCCTCGGAACTATCTTCAAATCCATAAAGAGTATCTTCGAACGGGATTTTGCTTGCTATAGCAACTCCGTTGAATGTCTTCTCGCCTCTGAAAATTACATGGAAGCCAAGCTTCTCAAACTCCTTTTGAGGGAAGTCACCATCAGTAACTTTTGTCTCCTGAAGGCAGAGTATCTCAGGAGATTCTTTCTCTATCCAGTCAAAGAGGATCTTTAATCTTGCTCTCAGGGAATTTACATTAAAGCTTGCTACTTTCATGAAGCCTTCTTAGTTTTTCTGGTCTCGTAAAGTTTTTTTCATTATCTTTTGGGTTGATGGAATTTTTTGCGGATAGGTTCCTGAAATTTTTCAGGAGTTTCTGTTTTCCAATAAACGGATGAGCTGCTTGAATAATTTCCTATTGAGCCTCTTCAAAGCTTCCAATTTTCCTGAGTCGTTTGTATCTTTCTTCAATGAGCTTTCCAGGAGTTTTGGCCTTCAGTTCCTCCAAGGTCTTCAAGATACACTCTGATATCTTTTGAGCCATTCCCTCAGGGTCTCTGTGGGCACCTCCAAGGGGTTCAGGGATTATGTCGTCTATGATCTTAAATCTCAGGAGGTCCTGGGCAGTCAGCCTGAGTGAATTTGCTGCCCTTGAGAAATCATCTGTTCCTATCTCCCCACCCTTTTTCCAGAGTATCGCAGCACATCCCTCAGGTGAAATCACCGAATAGATTGAATGCTCGAGCATGAATAATCGATCTGCAACACTGATGGCAAGAGCTCCTCCACTTCCACCCTCCCCTATAACTATTGAAATGATAGGTACCCTGAGCCTTGACATTTCCAAGAGGTTAACAGAAATGGCCTCTGCCTGCCCCCTCTCCTCTGCTCCAATACCTGGATATGCGCCTGGTGTGTCGATAAAGGTTATCACTGGTTTTTTAAATTTCTCTGCAAGTTTCATCAGCCTGAGGGCCTTTCTGTATCCTTCTGGATGGGGCTGTCCAAAATTGCGGTAAATCCTTTCTTTTGTTCCCCTTCCTTTCTGATGGCCTATGATCATTACAGACAGGTCTTTTATCTTTGCCAGACCTCCAACGATAGAAGGGTCGTCAGAGAACCTTCTGTCTCCATGTAATTCAATGAAGTCATCTGTTATGAGGTTTATATAGTCGAGTGTATAAGGTCTGTCAGGATGCCGCGCTACGAGTGTCTTCTGCCATGGCGTAAGGATTGAAAATATCTCTGAACGGAGTTCCTTCGCCTTTTTTTCAAGTCTTTTGATTTCACCTGAAATATCTATTTCTTTTCCGTCAGATAGGCGTTTTAGTTCCTCTATCTTCAGCTCGAGCTCCTCAATGGGCTTCTCAAATTCAAGGTAATATCGTATCATGTTAATCTCACAGCCCCTTTGCCTACAATCTCTTCTACCCTGTTTATCACTTCATTGTCAGGTGATATTTTCATGCCTGTAGAGATTAATGTCTCGGTATCTTTCAGGCATATCCGCAGATAAAGAGGATATTCACCTTCGTATTTCGATAATACGGACTTGAGCCTCTGGAGGCTCGAACTATCAGAGAGGGGATGCCGAAAACTTATCTCCATCCTGCCTACTTTCATTTCAACTTCATCTAATCTCGATATGCCTGTAGAGACAATCTTTATCCCCTTTTCTGTTTTGTCCAAGGTGCCCCTTACGAGAAGGAGTGTATCTTTCTGAAGGATGGGCATGCTTGATCTATAAAGCTGTGGGAAGACAATCACCTCTACGCTCCCCTCTGCATCCTCAAACACGCAGTAAGCCATTATCTCAGCCTTTGACCTCGTTTGAATCTTTTTGATATTTCTCAATACGCCACCTACTTGGACCTCTTCACCATCTGGAACATTCTCAAGTTCCGATGTCTTTTTCACGTTAATCTTTTCGAGTTGCTTTCCGTATTTTGTGAGGGGATGTCCCGTAATATAAAAGCCGAGAGCCTCTTTCTCATATTTAAGGAGTTCAAATTCGTCCCATTCCCGATCGCTCTTTTCAGTCTCCTCAGTTGTACCTCCGAAGATGCTTTGCTGACCGATGGCCTTTGCCCTGCTGCCCGCATTCAGCATGTTGCCCATTAGCTCCATCGCACTTGCCCTGGTAGCACTGATGGAGTCAAAGGCCCCTGCCTTTATCAGGCTTTCTATAACCTTTTTATTCACCCTCCTCGAATCAACTTGCTGGAGGAAATTTACTACCGAGGTAAAGGGCCCTTCTGCATTTCTTGATTCGATTATAGACTCTATCGCTGATGCCCCTACCCCTTTAACTGCCTCAAGACCAAAGCGTATTGAGTTGCCTATCACCTTGAATTCCTGTCCGGACTGGTTTATATCAGGAGGGAGTATCGATATTCCCATCTCCCGGCACTCATTGATTGATTTTACGATCTTATCTGTATTATCCATATCAGCACTCAGGGTAGCAGCCATGAACTCAACAGGATAATGGACTTTCAGATAGGCAGTCTGGTAAGCAATATAAGCATATGCTGCTGAGTGTGACTTGTTGAAGCCGTATTCTGCAAAGAAGGTCATTAAATCAAAGAGCCTTGTAGCCTTCTTCTCAGAGATTCCGTTTGACCGTGCTCCCTGTATGAATGCTTCCTTCAGTTTCTCCATCTCTTCCGGTTTTTTCTTCCCCATTGCCTTTCTGAGGATATCTGCCTGTCCCATGGTAAAGTTTGCAAGCCTGTTTGCAAGGTTCATAACCTGCTCTTGATAAAGAATGATACCGTGAGTCTCACTGAGGAATTCCTTTAACTGTGGCAGTTCATATTTAACAGGTATCTGGCCTTTTTTCCTTTTTATAAAGTCATCTATCATGCCACTTCCCATTGGACCTGGTCTGTAAAGGGCAACGATAGCTATGAGGTCTTCAAACCTGTTTGGAGCCATCTTCACGAGCAGATCTCTCATGCCAGCACTTTCGAGCTGGAAGATACCTGTTGTATGTCCTGAGCTCAGAAGTTCATAGGTCTTTTTGTCTTCAAAGGAGATTTCTTTTAATGATAGGTCCTTACCATTTTCCTTTATGTATTTCAGGGTTTTTTCTATCACTGTGAGGGTCTTGAGTCCTAAAAAATCAAATTTGAGAAGACCAATTTTTTCGATTGAGTTCATATCAAACTGGGTTGTAATGGTTCCGTCAACAGGGTTTTTATAAAGGGGCATATAGGTTGTTAAAGGCTCTGGAGAGATAACAACGCCTGCAGCATGAGTTGAGGCATGCCTGCTGAGACCTTCAAGGCGCATAGCGATATCTAACAGTTCCTTTATCTTTGGGTTATTATCGTATAGATCTTTTAGTTGAGGTTCAGCCTTCAAGGTATCTTCAATAGTAATGTTCGGTGTGTTCGGTGTGAGTTTGGCGATCCTGTCCACCTCTGCATATGGAAAATCGAGAGCCCTGCCAACATCACGTATCGCTGCCCTCGCAGCCATTGTTCCGAAGGTGATTATCTGTGCAACATGATCTTTACCATATTTTTCCGCAACATAGTGGATTACCTCTGATCTCCTGTCCTTGCAGAAATCTACATCGATATCAGGCATGCTTATCCTTTCAGGGTTCAGGAAGCGCTCAAAGAGAAGATTATATTTAACAGGATCGATATCTGTAATACCGAGACAAAAGGACACCAGGCTCCCTGCTGCTGAACCTCTTCCTGGACCTACAGGGATCCCTTTCTTCTTTGCATAGCTGATAAAGTCCCAAACGATAAGGAAATATGATGCATAGCCCATCTTTTTTATTATATCGAGTTCTTTTCTGAGTCTTTCTCTGTAGATTTCCTTTGGCTCAGGACCGCATTTATGCAGAAGTCCTTCAAGGGCGAGTTTTTCAAGGAGTGTATCAGGTCTCTGTCTATCTTCCATTGTATATACGGGCAAGAGGTTTAAACCGAGTCTAAACTCCACGTTGCATCTCTCTGCGATGGCCCTTGTGTTAAGGATTGCCTCGGGTATATCTTTAAAGGCATTTTTCATCTCCTCGGGAGATTTGAAATAGAAACTGTCAGAGTTGAAGCGAAGACGGTTTTCATCCTTAACGGTCGTGCCAGTCTGTATGCATAGTAAGATATCGTGGGCCTTTGAATCTTCCCTCCTCATATAATGGCAGTCATTGGTTGCTACGATACCTAAGTGGAGTTCTCTCGCAAGTTCAATAAGCCTCTTGTTTACATCTTCCTGTTCAGGAAGACCATTATCCTGTACTTCTATATAAAAATTTTCATGGCCAAGGATTTCTCTGTACTGAAGAGCCTTCTCCTTTGCCTTGTCTATCATCCCTCTCTGCAAAAAATAGGGCACTTCGCCTTTCAGACATGACGTCAGTCCGATTAAGCCCTCACTGTGCTGTGTGAGAAGATCTATGTCTATTCTTGGTTTGTAGTAGAATCCCTCTGTGTAGGCTTTTGTGACAAGATTTACAAGATTTCTATACCCTGTGTTATCTCTTGCGAGTAATATAAAGTGGAAGGAAGCCTCATCCATGTGTGAGGTGTTTTTCCCCTCAAAGCGGCTACCGGGTGCTATGTAAACCTCACAGCCAATGATGGGTTTAATACCTGCTTTGACGACGCGCCTGTAAAACTCTACGGCACCAAAGAGGTTGCCATGGTCTGTTATCGCTACTGCTGGCATCCTGAAGGCACCAGCCTGTTCGACGAGCTCTTTTATCCTCATCGCTCCATCTAAGAGGCTGTATTCTGTATGCAGATGGAGAGGGACAAAATCAGAATGTTGATGCATA
>DASPRG010000009.1:0-17960 GCA_035624555.1 Thermodesulfovibrionales bacterium | reverse complement strand
GCTGAAGACTTTAACTTGCGGTTTCTTTATGCTCAGCTCCGTAATCTATAAATACCAATAAGAAGGAGGGACTGTAGATTTCTATCCGATAGGGGCACGGAAGGTTCTTTTCATCCTTTTCTTTCTTGCTTCTCTCTGTTTCCTTTTCTTTTTTTCAGAAGGCTTCTCATAAAAGCTTCTCTTCTTAATCTCTTTGAAAAGGCCTTCCTTCTGGAGTTGTCTTTTAAGGGTTTTCAGTGCTCTTTCAATATCATTCCCATAAATTTTGATATCCAAAAAGTTTTATCTCCTTCCCCTTCCCATTCCCCTGCCTTCTCCATAACCACCTCTTCTGTCAAAACCTCGTTTCGCTCTGGGCTCTTGGGGTCTTGCTTCTGCTACAGATAGCGCTCTGTCCATGAATGTTTTACCGTTCAGAGCTGATATTGCCTTCTTTGCATCTTCTCCTGATAACATCTCAACAAAGCCAAAACCTTTTGGCTGTCCTGTGTGTGCGTCAGTTATAATCTTAACCGACTCAACCTCTCCAACCGTCGAGAAAAGCTCCCTGATGTCATTCTCTGTTGCCTTAAACGAAATGTTACCTACATAAACTTTTTTCTCCATATTCAAACCTCCTTTTTTATTTGAAAATAAAAGCCTCAGAGCTTTTAAAGTCTCTGAGGCTTTTTAACTTTAAAAAGCTTTATATTCTAACCTAATCTTATGGAATTGTAAATACCAATGTATCATGGCTTAACTCTACCAAAGGCTTTCATGTATTACGCATAAGATTTTATCCACGGATATATCCCGCAACTATCTCTACTGCCTTTTCGACAGCTCCTGCATTCCTCATGTAAAGCTCTTTTGCCTTTAAGCCCATCACATTTGCCTTTTCAGACAAAAGGAGAAGCTCTTTTAATTTTAGATAAAGACTTTCTTCACTCACCTCAAGTGCTGCTCCTTCATGGTAGAAATCCTTAATAAACGGAAAATTTTCCATGTGAGGCCCGCATACTATTGCCTTACCCCAGCAGGCCGGTTCGAGGGGATTCTGTCCCCCATACCCTCTAAAACTCTTGCCAATGATTGCTATATCACTGATACCGTAAATAGCCGGTAGTTCACCAACTGTATCAAGAAGAATGATAGTTCCTTTGAGGACTTGAAGAGGGGGAAGGGTGAGGGAGACTGTACTGAACGCTGAACGTTTTACATAAGACAATCCTTTTGATCTAAGCAGGTCTTCAACATCTTTAAATCTCTCGGGATGTCTCGGAGCAATAATAAGATTGAGATTAGGGAAATCTTTTTTAAGTTCTATGAAAACAGAAGTTATGAATTCCTCCTCTCCCTCATGTGTACTGCCTGCTATGATAACAGGCTCTGTAATCCTTTCCACCCATTCAGGAATCTCTGAAGGAGGCTTTGTATCGAATTTGAAGTTACCCAGGACCTTTATCCTTTCTTTATCAACACCAAGGCTCTTTATCCTCACAGCATCCGTCTCGGACTGCATACAGAAAAGGTCTACATAGGAGAGAACTTTCTTCATAAAGAAAGATATTTTTTTATATCCCCTGAAGGAGTTCTCAGAAATCCTTCCATTGAGCACGACTATAGGAACCCCGTATTCTTTAAAGACCCTGAAGATATTCGGCCATAATTCTGTCTCGATAGTAACGAGAATCTCTGGCTTTACTTTTTTGAGGGCTCTCTTAAGAACAAAAGTAATATCAAAAGGGAGATAAAAAATGGATGTGCCTTCAGGCGCTCCACCTCTTGCTACCTTCTGCCCTGTATCAGTAATCGTTGAGAGTATAATGCCCCTTGACGGATACCTTTCCCTGAACCTTTTAAGGAAAGGTAACGCTGCCATAACTTCTCCTACAGATACAGCATGAATCCAGATAATCCCCCCTTGCCCCCCTTTAGCAAAGGGGGGATGGGGGAATTTAGGAGTGCCGAGTGACGAGTTTATGAACCCAAACTTCTCCCGTAGCCATCTTTTCCTTAGATCCCTCGGTCTTTTCAGATATTCAAAAGGCAGCAAAAAAATCAAAGCAATACTATAGAGGAGACTATAAAAGAGATACATTACAATAAAGGTACACCCACATCTTGAACACTGAACTGGAGCTCATAAAGCCTTTTATAGATACCGCCTGCACTCATGAGTTCTTCATGAGTACCTGACTCAACAATCCTTCCCTTGTCAAGAACAACAATCCTCGTAGCTCTTCTTATTGTGGATAGCCTATGAGCAATCACGAAAGTAGTCCTGTTTTCCACAAGATTTTCGAGTGCCTTCTGAACCATTATCTCTGATTCAGTATCAAGAGATGAGGTCGCCTCATCAAGTATCAGGATCGGTGGGTTTTTTAGGATAGCACGGGCTATGGAAAGCCTCTGCCTCTGACCACCTGAGAGCCTCACCCCTCTTTCGCCTATAACCGTTTCATATCCCTCAGGAAGCTTTGAAATGAACTCATGCGCGTAGGCGTTCTCTGCAGCACTAACAATCTCTTCGTCTTTGGCATCAGGCCTTCCGAAGGCTATATTATTCTTTACCGTATCATTAAACAGAATAACGTCCTGGCTAACAACTCCTATCTGGTTTCTAAGTGACTTCAGTGTGACCGTTGATATATCAATACCATCTATAAAAATAGCGCCCCTTGAAGGATCATCAAATCTCGGCAGGAGGTCAACAAGCGTTGTCTTCCCCACACCGCTTTTCCCTACGATGGCTATTATCTCTCCCCTTCGGATGCTCAGATTGATATCCTTTAACACATCGTATCTGACACCAGGATAGGTGAAAGAGACATCTCTAAACTCTATGTTTTCCCGAATGTGTGGAATGGGTATATCTCCATCTTTTTCTTTTTCCCTATTCTCTAACTCGGATATCCTCTCGAGAGATGCCCTTGCCTGTTGTATACTATTGTAAACTCCTGAGAGCCTTTTGACCGGGGTATAGACCATAAATATGGCTGCCAGAAAGGAAAAGAATACGCCAGGGGTTATTACGCCTGTTATAACGAGTCTGCCTCCATACCAGAGAACAAAGGCAATCCCCAGACCTCCGATAACCTCCATCAGAAGGACGTTAAACTCTATAAGTCTTGATGACCGCATAATTTCTCTATAGAAATCCTGGTTTTTATTCTTGAACTTGCTGATTGTATCATCCTCGCGGCAAAAAACTTTTATCATCTTGATACCACTGAAGCTCTCTGTGAGGTATTCTGTTATCCCAGAGATCTTTTGCTGTACCTTCTTGCTGATCTTTTTTAACCTCCGGCCAACTCTTCCTCCGCCATAAATTGCCGCTGGAAGTACCGTAATTGCTACAAGGGCAAGGTCCCACCTCCTGGAAAACGCAACAGCAAGAAGAACGACCACCGTAGCACTCTCAACAAAGAGATCCTTAACCGAATAACCAAGGAGATTCTGCAACATTCCTATGTCATTTATTATTCGGGAAAGGATCGCACCTGTGGACTCCTTCTTATAGTGTCCTATTGGGAGATACACCACCTGTCCAAAGAGTCTGTTCCTCATATCCCTGACAAGCTTTGCTCCCACTGAGCGCATAAGATAGGACTGTATAAAAGAGAAAGAACCCTTGAACAAATATAGCAGCAGGACTGCCACTGGAAGAATGGCCAGCAATCGTTTATCCTTATTGAGAAAAATACCATCGAGGGCAGGCTTTACAAGCCATGCGAGCCCACCATTAATTCCGGAAATAACAAGACTCGTCAAACCGGAAAGGGCAATTCTACCCCAGTAAGGTTTGGTCAGTTCTACTATCTTCTTTATTGTTTCTGCTGTTCCCATCCTGCCATTTCAGTAATCATCTCAGTAACCCTCTTTGAGGCCATCAGCCCTAAAAAAGGTTCTTTTATTTGTCTGTACATTTTGATCATTTCTTCTCTATAAGGCATGTCATCCTTAATCTTTTTCAGCTCTCTTATTATACCTTCGGGACTTGCCCCTTGCTGTATGAGTTCAGGTACGACTCCCCTGCCTGATAGAATATTGACGAGAGATATATATTTAACATTGATAAAGAGCCTTCCGATTAGATAGGAAGAAAGAGAAAGTCTATATATAACCACCATTGGGACCTCGAGGAATGCAGCCTGGAGCGTAGCAGTTCCTGAAGCTATAACTGCCAAATCAGATGCAGCAAGGGCTCTAATTGATTCGCCCTTCCTAATGATTACCCCCTCTTGCCTGAGAGCCTCAAGATAGTGGCTGTATCTCCCCTCATTCGTGTTTGGGGCCAGGGGAATACAGAACTGGTAATCCCTGAATTCCTTCTTCAATTTCCTGACAACTTCTATCATCAAAGGAAGGAGTCTCTTCAGTTCGTGGGGCCTACTTCCAGGAAGGAGAGAAAGAAGTGGTTGATTTGCATAGAGGCCGAGAGAGATCTTTAAAAATGCCTTGAGTTCTGAGTCCATAATCCCCCTATCCCTCTCTTTAATCCCTCTGTAGCCCTGCCCTACAGACGGCAGGCAAGCCCCCTTGCTAAGGTCATGACTCGTAGAGGGGGAATTTATTGATTGTAAAACAGTTTCGATCTCCTCGACGATAGGATGCCCGACAAACTCACAGGGTACACCAGCTTTTCTGTAAATCTCTGTTTCAAAGGGGAGTACAACAGCCATCATGTCCACAAGGTGTGCTATCTTTTTAACTCTTCTCTTTCGCCATGCCCATACCTGGGGGCTAACATAATAAAGTATCTTAATCCCGAGTGTCTTTGCAAACTCTGCCACCTTGAGGTTGAAATCAGGAAAATCTATAAGGACAATGACGCGGGGCATGAACTGCGTTATCGCCTCTTTTGTCTTCTTGAATGCTGCCCTCACATCCATAAATGCAGAAAATAACTCTACAAGACCAAAGGCGCCCGATATCCCTGAGATGAGTTCTACACCTGCCCTCTTCATCCTATAGCCGCCAACACCGAGGATATGTACGTCAGGGCATTTATTTTTCAGTGCCTGCGCGAGGAGAGAACCATATAATTCACCAGAACTTTCGCCAGTAACTATCATGACTGTATTCATTCACACAACGTCCCTGATGATCTCTGCTATCTCCTCTATGACAGATTCTTTGAGTTCAGGGTAAATGGGCAATGAGAGGACTTCCTGAGAGGCTTTCTCAGCAACCGGGAGATCGCCTTTTTTGTATCCCAGAAATCTGAGGGCATCCTGAAGATGTAATGGCAAAGGATAATATATCACTGATGAAATCCCTTTTTCCCATAGCTTCTTCTGTATCTCATTCCTCTTGGGATCCCTGATTGTATACTGGTGGTAGACATGATATACTCCCTTTTTTTCGATTGGACACTTAACTTTATCTGAAAGGAGTTCGGTATATAGCGCTGCCTTTCGTCTCCTCTGTTTATTGTATTCCTCTATATACTTTAGCTTCACAAGAAGGATACCTGCTTGTATCTCATCCAGCCTGCTGTTAAACCCAACCCTCTCATGTATGTAGGACTGCCTCGAGCCGTGGTTTCTCAAGCTTCTTATTAATTCAGCTATCTTGGAATTATTAAGAACTATTATCCCTCCATCTCCGTATCCACCGAGGTTTTTGCTTGGATAAAAACTGAAACATCCCACATCTCCGAAACTTCCAGCCTTTCTGCCATTAAGTTCAGCACCAAAGGACTGGGCACAATCCTCGATTACCTTAAGACCGTGCCTACCTGCTGTTTTTGATATCTCCTCCATATTAACCATATGACCAAAGATATGAACTGGCAGAATAGCTTTGGTCTTATCTGTAATCTTTGATTCTATTTGATCTATGTCTAAATTGAATGTGTCTGGCTCTATATCTACAAAAACAGGTTTAGCGCCTCTATAGAGTATTGCCTCAACAGTGGCGAAAAAAGTAAAAGGTGATGTGATAACCTCGTCTCCTTCCCCGATACCGAGGCTATTAAGGGATAGGTGAAGAGCATCAGTGCATGAGGCAACACCTATTGTCTCAGACACTCCAAGGTAATCTGCTATCTTCTTCTCAAATTCAGAAACCTTTGGCCCGAGTATGTATTGACCTCTTTCGAGGATTTCTGTAATAACATGTAAGACTTCATCTTTTATTTCTTGAAATTGTCTCTTCAGATCAACCATAGGAACTATCTTTTTCTCCTCAATAACCTTTTTCATCCCTTTCTCCTTATCATAGCAGTTATGTCCAGTACGAGCTTAAGTGCCTCTCTTCCCTCAATAGCAGATACCTTTGGTCTCTTTCTCTCTCTCACACAACGAATAAAATCCTCCAATTCCTCTTTGAGAGGTTCTTTAGTATCGGGCCTTATGAAATCATTTGACATGCCCTCCGCTGTTCTGTAATAGCGTATTACCTCGCAGTTCTGGTAATCAACAGATATGTAAGAGTCTTTTTGAAAGACCCTGAGTATTCTCTGTTTTTCAGGCGAAATCCGGCTTGCTGTAAGAAGGGCTATGCAGCCATTTTCGAACTCCAGCCATGCCTTAGCAACATCAATTTTATCGGTAAGAACTTTTACACCTACGGCCTTAATCTCCTTGACAGGAGAGGAAATGAGACTCAGTATGATATCCACATCATGGATCATGAGATCAACAGTTACATCAACGTCGGTTCCCCGCCCAAGAAAAGGTGAAAGCCTTTCCGATTCGACAAACAGCGGTTCCTTGATCATTCCAAGAGCAGCTTGAAGCGCCGGATTGTATCTTTCGAGATGGCCAACCTGAAGAATACACCTCCTCTTTTCTGACTCAAGAATAAGTTCATCAGCCTCCTTGATACTTCCCGTTATTGGTTTCTCTATAAGAATATCCTTGCCTGCTCTGAGACATTCAAGGGCAATACGATAATGGAATGTTGTAGGTGTCACAATACTCAGGGCATCAACTTTATGGAGAATTTCTCTGTAGTCAGAACAAGCTATACATCTATACTTCTCTGCAAAGGTACCTGCCCTTTCCTGATCCGTGTCAACAACGGCTATTAGTTCTGTATCTTTTATCTCAGAATAAATTCTCGCATGGTGTTGACCAAGATAGCCAACTCCGATAACACCTACCCTTAAAGACAAAAATCCTCCTCCTGCGCTTGACTCAAATAATACAACAACTGAGATAATGCAGATGTTGTGAAAAAATTTATTTTTCGATACCTTAATGTACCTTTAACTGATGGTTTACGGAATATTTTTATAAATATAACCAATAAAGATACTCTCAATAAATCATCGAGTTAAATAAATTTTTGAGCAATGTCTGCATTATTATTGGGTTAATGTTATTCACAGGGAGTTGCTGACCTTCTTTACTTCTTCAAGTTTTTTAGATGCCCTTCCTGAATCAATTGCATCTTCTGCCATGGCAAGGGCAGTTCTGAAATCTCCTGCTTTTCCGGAAACCATAAGGGCAGCAGCTGAGTTCATCAGAACTATATCTCTCCTTGGTCCTTTCTCACCGTGAAGGATGGAAAGGGTTATTGATGCATTCTCCTCCTTGTTACCACCCTTAATAGAATTGCTTCCCTTCTTCTCAATACCAAAATCTTCTGGCGTTATAAAGAAATTCTCTACTTTACCATCTCGATATCTCGAAACCTTTGTCGCATCCGAAATAGTTATTTCATCAAGCCCATCCTTACCATGGATAACCATAGCATCAACAGCGCCGAGATTTCCAAGAACCACAGCAAGAGTTTCTGTAAGGCTGTCAGCAAAGACACCGAGTAATTGCCTTTTTGCACCTGCCGGGTTCGTTAGAGGCCCCAGTATATTGAATACTGTCCTGATACCCATTTCTCTTCTTGGCTTTATAGCATACTTCATTGCAGGATGAAATAGCGGTGCAAAGAGAAATCCAAAGCCTGTCTCGAAAAGACATTCTTCCACCTTTTCCGGAGGTAGGTCAATTTTAATACCGATAGCCTCAAGCACATCAGCACTACCAGACTGGCTTGAGACAGAACGATTTCCATGTTTTGCAACAGGCACATCACATGCAGAGACAACTATCGATGTTGTTGTGGATATATTAAAAGTATGCGACATGTCGCCACCAGTGCCACACGTATCGAGAACTCCTTCAGGAGCCCGGATGGTTATCGCTTTCTCCCTCATAATCCTTGCTGCCCCCGTTATCTCCTCAATTGTTTCGCCTTTCATACGCAAGGCTGTGAGAAATGCTCCGATCTGGGCATCTGTAGCCCTCCCCTCCATTATCTCTTTCATGCACTCTGCCATCTCAGATTCAGAAAGGCTTATAGTATTAACAAGCATGTTTATTGCCGCTCTCAGCATAACATCTCCCTGAAACAAAATGCAGGCAAGAATTCAAATCTCCTGTCCTGCATCAAGTATCTCGTGCCATCTATCTTAATTTCAGAAAATTTCTCAGAAGGTCTTTCCCAACTCTTGTGAGAATCGATTCAGGATGAAACTGAACGCCCTCCAAAATTGCATCCTTATGCCTTACGCCCATAATCTCACCTTTATCCGTCCATGCCGTAATTTCAAGACAGTCAGGAAATGTCTCTTTCCTAATAACAAGTGAGTGGTACCGCGTTGCCTCGAAGGGATTTGGAAGACTCTCAAATATTGTTCTTCCATCATGCACTATCATCGATGTCTTACCATGCATGAGGCGAGGGGCCCTTATGATCTCCCCGCCAAAGGCAGCACCTATGGATTGATGTCCAAGGCATACGCCTAAGATCGGGATCTTTCCCGTAAAATATCGTATCAGCTCAACCGATATTCCGGCTTCTTTTGGAGTGCAGGGACCAGGTGAAATCACAATCCTTTCAGGGTTCAGTCTTTCTATCTCCTTGATTGCGATCTTATCATTCCTGAAGACCTTTATATCCTCTCCAAGCTCTCCGAAGTACTGGACGAGGTTATAAGTAAAAGAGTCGTAATTGTCAATCATTAATAACATAAAAGTTAAAAGTTAGAAATTAAGAGTTAAAAGTTTTAAAAATCACTCTTAAGTTTTATCTCCTTTCCTTCGAAGTTCTAACTCTCACCTTAATCCTTTTTCTGCCATATCAACAGCCCTCATCATACCCATCGCCTTGTTCACGGTTTCAGTATATTCCTTTTGGGGAATCGAGTCAGCCACAATTCCTGCACCTGCTTGAACATAAACCTTGTCATCCTTTATGAGAAGGGTTCTTATTGTAATACATGTATCCATGTTCCCCGAATAGCTAAAGTATCCTACAGCACCTGCATAGGGGCCTCTCTTTGTTGGCTCAAGCTCTTCTATTATCTCCATTGCCCTCACTTTCGGGGCTCCTGTAACAGTACCGGCTGGGAAACAGGACCTTAATACGTCGAAGGCATCCAGTCCATTCCTTAAATTACCCTCTACATGAGAAACAAGATGCATAACATGGCTGTATCGTTCAACAGTCTTCAACTCTGTTACTCGAACAGAACCTATCTCTGCAACCCTCCCGACATCATTCCTTCCGAGGTCAACGAGCATGATATGTTCGGCTGTCTCTTTAGGGTCATTTCTGAGTTCTGTCTCGAGTAGTACATCTTCTTCTTCTGTATTCCCTCTTCTTCGAGTCCCTGCAATTGGCCTCAGGATAATTTTTCTTCCCTCAAGTCTCACCAGTATTTCAGGGGATGAACCCACAAGCGTTGCATCGCCTGTATCGATATAGTACATGTAAGGAGAAGGGTTTATAACGCGTAATGCCCTGTATATATGGAAGGGGTCAACATAAGAGGTCCTTTCGAACCTCTGTGACAGAACAACCTGAATTATATCCCCGGACATGATGTATTCCTTTGCTCTGAGTACTGCTTCCTCAAATGCCTCTCTCGTAATGAAGGAGGATGAGTATCCTTTTTCAAATCCCCCCTTACCCCCCTTTTCTAAAGGTGGTGTGGGGAAATTACTGGAACATAAATGGGAATTTGACTTTTGACTCCCGACTAATGACTGTTGACTTTGAACTGTTGACTGTCTGAGCCTTTCTACCACGTTCTCAATTTTTTCTACAGCTTTTGAGTATGCCTCAGTAGGATCTTTACCATCAAGACAGACATTGGAAACAATCTTGATAGTCTGTCTCAGACCATCAAAAATGAGCATCGTATCTGCAACCATAAAAAACATATCAGGAAGATCGATGCCAAGTTTTTTTTGATCAGGTACTCTCTCAAAGAATCTGACCATGTCATAGCCGATATAACCAACAAGACCTCCATAAAACCTTGGCAGCCCTTCGACATCAACAGGCCTGTAAGTCTTGACCTCCTTTTTTATAACCTCAAGGGGATCATCCACCTCGAACATCTGGTTCCCCTTTTTATCTTCCATTATTTCTATTCTCTTACCCCAGCTTCTTATGACCTTTGATGGCCTCGAACCAAGAAAGGAATATCGCGCCCACTTTTCACCTCCTACAACACTCTCGAGCAAAAATGATGGTGTCCCCCCAAGTTTCAGGGCCGCTGAAACAGGTGTATCTGTATCGGCAAGGATCTCTCTATATACGGGGATAAGATTACCTTTTGATGAAAGAGACTTGAACCCTTCTAAATCAGGATAGACCATATTGACAAAGTCCGCTTTTTTTCATTAATATTCAACATCATTCATTATAGCCTATTAATTAAGTACAAGTTAAGAGTTAGAAGTTGTGAGTTAGAGACTCTTAACTTTTAACTTTTCACTTTTAACTTAATAATTTTTGCGTGCGGGTGTAGCTCAGTTGGTAGAGCACAACCTTGCCAAGGTTGGGGTCGCGGGTTCGAATCCCGTCGCCCGCTCCATACAGTTCGGAGTTTTGAGTTCGTAGTG
The DNA here is from genome assembly GCA_035624555.1 of Thermodesulfovibrionales bacterium. Lineage (GTDB taxonomy): Bacteria > Nitrospirota > Thermodesulfovibrionia > Thermodesulfovibrionales > SM23-35 > DASPRG01. Next base: position 7,119 of record DASPRG010000009.1, on the reverse strand, counting down.
TTTGAGTCTGGTTTTTACTAATCACTCCCAACTCTGAACTCATAACTTAGAAACGGCGGCGTACCCAAGTGGCTAAGGGAGAGGTCTGCAAAACCTTTATGCAGCGGTTCAAATCCGCTCGCCGCCTCCAAACACTTGATGGATTCCTTGCACTAAGATATTGCTCTTCCTTACTTCAAATTCATAGTTTGCCTCTTTCCTGTCTTTATTGAATAGGAAAGAGAGAAAAGGGCAAGAATTTATGGATATCAAATACGGCTCGCTTATCAGTGGCAGCTTGAAGAAATGTGGGATGTGGAGCTGTCTAAAAACTTATGATACGATTCAATGTGTCATGCTGAACTTGTTTCAGCATCTAATAAAATCAATGTCTTATAAGACCCTGAAATAGGAGTCTTGTCAATAGGCGTGTAAAAAGCATTTAGGCAGCCATCCTTTCAAGCATCTTTGTTTCATGCTTTGCTACCCCATCGATAAATATCTTTCCTTTATAAACATCAGGCAATAACCAGTATCCCTTTAAGGAACGGAAGCTCTTCTCTGCTACCTGAAGGATAGTTCCGAGGAATTCAATATTTCCACATTGAGCAAGGAAATACTTTTACTCAACTGCATCATTTCATCATATGCCTCAATATAACGCATATTTTTATTTCCCATAAGTCTCCTTTCTATCTAAAAACTATTCCTATTAATAATACAGATATTATCTTCAATATCTCGCTTCTTATACAAACCCGAATACACTTGATTATCGAAGAATAAAGCCGATTTTAGAAGAAGTTCAGTTTGGTAACTGCCCATAAAATAGTGGTTTATCTGGTAAGTGCGGTATTAACACGAGTAATTCTAATTTTATTAGTTTTACTCAAAATTTCTTCAAATACCTTTCTTAAACGGAAAAGTTCAGATCCAGCCAAGCCTCAAATTTCATCCTGAATAAGGAACTTGCTGGCAACGGCAGAAAACACTGGTATGAATCAAAATCCAATTTACCAGCCGTTTTGTCAATGCTTAATATGTTAGTTGACAGCCATATATGATGCAACGGGGGGCTACCTACCTTCCGGTTCTGCCGTGCAGTCGGTTTCCAGATTGTGCTATGAAAAGAAAGCAAAGGTTGGTAAAATTATAATGATGGGAGGTGCTTATGAGCAAGAAGGAATTAGTCATTAGTGAGATCGAAAAAGTTCCGGAACCGTTTCTCGATGAGGTTTTGGATTTTATCCATTTTTTAAAGTCAAAAATAATTAAAGAGAAACTCGATACCGCTATTGTAAGTGAATCATCCCTTAAGAAAGATTGGCTTAGACCAGAAGAGGATGAGGCGTGGCAAAATTTATAAAGGGTGATGTCATAGTTGTTCCCTTTCCTTTCTCTGATTTGACAGAAGCCAAGAGGCGCCCCGCTTTAGTAATCACATCTTTCGAAGGCGATGATGTAATTCTTTGTCAGATAACGAGCAAAACCATTAAAGACAATTATGCAGTCTCTCTTAATGATGAACATTTTGAGACCGGTAGTCTCAAGCAATCAAGCAACATAAGACCCAATCGGATATTTACTGCTGATAGTCGTATTGTCTTATATCGGATTGGTAACCTGAAAACTGAAAAACTTACCGAAGTAATAAACAAAATTGTTGACATCATTCGAAGTTAAGAATAATTCCGCTAAGTGATCCTACTTTCCCCTAATTAAGTATAGGCGATTTAAATTTCTTCTTAAAAGCGCCGTATCGCAGCCCTGCCACTCAAGTTATTCTATGCTTCCCCCCTTATATTAAGATTAAGACATTCAAAATAAGATGGATCTTAGAGCGAGACCGAACAGGATGCTTTACTCTTTTTTGATATTGTCAAAGGTTGTCATTTCGATTAATATAATTTTATGAAGCTGCGTCTTTTGTGCCTCTTGTTCTTCACCCTTTATTGTTCAACGGTTTATTGTGAGGAGATTGACGGTAAGGCATATCTCAAAAAGGGTAGAAATGAACTGGAAAGCAAAAGCTATGAAGATGCTATCAAGAGCTTGTCTGTTGCAGAGAGAGAATTTCCCTTATTAGGTGATTATGCCATGTTATGGCTTTCTGACGCCTACCACGAAAAAGGAAATCATGAAGAGGCTCTGAAAACAATCCGCACCCTCCTGAAAAAATATCCCGATTCCCCTCTCATAAAGAAAGCTCGCATAAGAGAGATAGAGGAAGCCGAAGAAGTATCTGAAGAAAATATTCAGCAAATGTTTCAATCTTTTATTAAGGACTTTCCTAAGGATACAGATTTGAAGTACGCATATGCCCAGTGGCTTAAAAAGAACAATTCAGATGTTGCAAAGTCTCTCTTCAGAGAGATATGTATAGGTGCTGGCCATCTTTCTGAATTAGCCTGCAAAGAACTATGTCTCGCTGATATACGTGCAGAAGACCTCATCGAACGGGCATCAAACCTCATGGGTCTCATGGACTTCAAAGGAGCAGAATCTGCTCTCAGGTCAGCACTGGAAAAAGATAATGGCAGTTTAAAAAATGAGATCCTGAAGAGTCTCGGTCTCTCACTTTTCAAACAGAAAAGATATCCCGAAGCAGCAGAGGTATATGAGAAGGCAAATGAAGTATTCTGGAAGGCCTATTCTCTATACCGAGCCGGGGGAAAAGAAGCGCTTAATTCCACCATGGAAGAACTCTTGAAGATAGGAGACAGAAGGGCCAGCCTCCTTCTTATTGCCGTTGCCTCTGACAAAAGAAGAGACGGCGAGATTGAAGAAGCCTTAAAAACCTACCAGAATGTTCTGCAACAATATCCTTCAGAGGCAGAGGATGCCTTGTGGGGAATTGGATGGACTTACTTTCTTACACGAGAATATGAGAAAGCTACTGACGTCTTCACAAAACTCTATGAGAATTACAATAATACAAGATATCTCTACTGGAAGGCACGGAGCATCGAGGCCTCTGGCAAGGATACCCTGGATTTATATCAAACGCTCAGGAAAAAGGAAAAAGATTTCTACAGTGCTATGTCCTACATCAGGACAGGAGGAGCTATTGAACAATTAGTCACTAAAAAAATCACAGCATCCGATGATGACACAAGAAGCAATGAAAATAATCGCTCCTCGCCCCCCTTCAATTCCCCCTCTACGAGTCATGACATTAGCAAAGGGGCCCGCCTGCCGTCCGTCGGGCAGGGATATAGAGGGGGAAAAAAGTTTGACCGCGTCGAGGCTCTCTTTGAACTCGGTCTATCAAGAGAGGCTCTCTCAGAGCTGATCCACATTTCAAAAACCGCAACCTCAATAGAGGACATTCAATACATAGGCTCAAAATTTCAAGATCTTGGAGAATATAAATATTTGGTCAGCCTTACGGAAAGACTTCCTTACGGAGAAAGCTTGCATCATCTCCGCTATCCTTATGCATATTGGGATACTGTTGAAGCTATCTCCGAAAAACACTGCATCGACCCTCTCCTCGTTCTCTCGGTCATGAGAGAAGAAAGTACATTCGATCCTGACGCCAGGTCCTCAGCTGGAGCTATCGGCCTCATGCAACTCATACCTCAGACTGCATTCCGCCTTGACAGCAACCTCCAGTTAGGAATAACCAATACATCTCAAGTATGTAATATTAAGAACAATATTCATCTCGGCACATATTACTTGAGCATCTTGATTAAGGAATTCGGCTCCTACACTTATGCCCTCGCTGCTTATAATGCAGGTGAGGAAAAGGTAAGGAAGTGGATTCAAAAGGGAAATTATAAATCCATAGATGAGTTCATCGAGGACATCCCTTATGCTGAAACAAGAAATTATGTAAAGAGAGTCATGACTACCTTTTTTGAATATAAAAGGGTAGTCGGAGAGGCAGGGGCGATACATAATTCCAAAGGAAATTTGTAGACTTTAGAATTAATCTTTGTTATCTTAGTTACGATGGTTTTGAAGAAGACCCTCTTTGATGACGACCAACACATAGACCAATCGAGTGGTTTAAGAAAGGAGGTTACCTCGTTGGAAAGATTAAAAAATCTTGAAGACAAGATCACAACAGCTATTGAGAGGGTCAAGACCCTTAAAGATGAAAAGGTCATCATGCAGAGAAAGATAAGAGAACTCGAAGGATTACTCAATGAGAAGAATCAGGAGATCGAACAGCTTCAATCTGAAAAGGATATCATAAGAAACCAGATCGAGAGTCTCCTAAATGAACTTGAGATGATTGAATCTGAGAAAGAATAGATATGGGTAGTGTTGAAGTCTATATTCTGGGCCAGAAATATACCATAAAAGGAGATTCTCCTGAAGAATATATTCGAAAGCTTGCTTCCTACGTTGATGCAAAACTGATGGAGGTCAACAGCTCCCTGCCCAACATGATGCCTGTAAAGGCATTAATCCTCACATCACTGAACATTGCTGATGAACTCTTCAGACTGAGGAATGAACAGGAGACATTGGCAAAAGTAATTGAGGATAAGGCAGATGTACTCACTGCATTATTCGATTGAGTATTGCGCCTCCCTATTGAAAAAGTTCTTTTTATATCTAATACATACCTCCCATATCCATACGCGTTACAAATAGAATGCTGACAGACGATGTAAGCGGCATCGCTCTATGGATAACAGGTCTTCCAGGAAGTGGAAAGAGTACTGTTGCCGAAGCCCTAAAAAAGGTCCATCCTGATTTTATTCTTCTCAGAATGGACGAGTTCAGGAAGGTTATCACACCTGAGCCAACCTATTCTGATTCAGAGAGGGAAATAGTATACAGGTCACTCGTCTTTCTTACTAAGAAACTCACAGAACTCAGGCATCATGTAATCATTGATGCAACAGGAAATCTCAGGAGATGGCGAGATCTTGCAAGGGGGATGATACCGAAGTACATAGAGGTATATCTCAGATGCCCGATGGAATTGTGCATAAAAAGAGAAAAACAGAGACGAGAAAGACATGAGGCACCAAAGGATATCTACAAAAAGGGGGCTGAAGGCTGGCCAGTACCAGGAATGGTTGTGCCTTATGAAGAGCCATTGAATCCGGAGATCGTGGTGGATACAGATAAAACTTCTCTAAAAGATTCTGTGGCACAAATAGAGAAAACAATATCAAGGTTCACATCTTAAGGCCTTTGGAAATGCCTTTGAGATCAAACATTACTGAAAACGTATAGTCATGAGGTTTTTTAATAAATTCCATATTTACACCCCAACACTGGCTTGAATATTTCAGATTCATCGTAATGTCGCCAATCTGTTTTTGCTTGGCGTCATACCAGATCCTCCCTTTCATATACCAACTTTTATTCGGAGTGAGCTCAAATCCTGTACTATAAAAAATTATATCCTCCAGCCTGTTATATCTCTGACCAACCCAAATTGCTCCCTGAGAAATCCTAAAACGCACATCAGAATTTATGCTCTCCAGCTTACCTTCATGCACATCATAAGTTGTATCGATTCGGAGAGTGATAGGCTCAGGCTTCTTAATTGCGAGTTCAAGTTTGAATGGAAGAAATGGCCTGTCTCCCAAATTTGCGTCATAGGCCTGTGAAGCCTTGACGATTACAATTTCCTTCTCTCTATTAAAAAATCGGTTAATAAGGGAAAGCTCTATTGTAGATGTCTTTTTAAAAAGTTCAGTTGAATCAAAAATAGGGAGGTTTTCGGAATCAGTAATAAGGGTATATCCGATAGAAGGCTCTAATACATGTGTGAAGGAACCATATGTTTTCAAAAGACTTGTATGGGCTATTGCACTATATTCTATAGCTTCTCTATGAATAGAGTCCTCTTCACTCCTGTGCAAAGAATATGCTGTTTCCCGAAAACCGAGGGCCTGGGTGAGAACAATCTCATTCCCCAACTCATATAATATCCTCGGATAGATATCGAGCCTCTGCCCCATCACATCCTCATCTCTCCAGAAATTGGAGACTGTTGCCATACCAGAAAACCAGAAAGGACCAACTTTTGTAGGATTGAAAACATATCCTACCTCTGGTAATCTTTGAGGAGGAGGTTTTTCTTCTTCTACTAGGTCAACCCAGTACTGGGATAAAAGATACAGACGGGAGTTTTGAAGCGGAAGGGAAATTTCCCCTGTTGATTGAAGGAACCGCAGTGTGCGTATCTCAAGATAGGGGTTGAATTGCCTATAAAAGTCTTTTTCATTAACATAGGTTATACTCAGAAACCCTCCGATTCCTTCTTGTGACCTCTCATCGTGCAAGACTCTAACTTCAAGGAAATCTTTATCGAGCTCTATGTCTTTTATATGGTAAAGCCACCAATTGCCTTTTATGCCCCCAGGTTCTATGTACCTGAATTGTAAGCCCTCTCCGATGCCCCTCTTTGTATACATATCCATGATTGCCGTTGCATCCATGTTTTCTGATATAGCCCAGAAAAAAGGCATTCTCACGTTTATCCCTCTTGAACCACTTTGTCCTATACCCGGCATTAAAAACCCCGTCTTTCTCTCAGTTTGAAAGGGAAAGAAAAAATAAGGGGCATAAAGGGCAGGAACATCCTTGATGTAAAAAAGTGTATTCTTTGACTCTAACCTATCCCCGACTAAGAGATCTGCATCCTTACTTTTGAAAGACCACGCTGGGACAGGAGCATCACAGGTTGAAAAGGTTGCCTCTGGGGCAAAATAATGGTTTTCACTTTTCTTCTCAATATCCTTTCCAGAAATATAGTAATTATCTTTTTCAAAGAAGATCTCTGCTTCGTACAGTCTGCCCGTCTCTTCATCAAGATTTAGCTCCATCTTGCTTGCTGTGAATGTCTTCTCAGTGTCATTATATCTCACATTCCCCGTAGCAACGATATCAGATGTCTGCACGTTATAGGTCATCTCATCTGATTCAATAGTCTTATCTCCACTTGTGGCCTTCACGGAGCCCTTTGCAACAAATGTGGATGTATCCTCAAAATATTCAAGAGTCTCGGAAGTAATAGTCATCTCCTCTTGCGCAGAACAATAATTGGTGAGTAATGAAAAGTGAACGGTCAACAGGAAAATGACAAAAAGAATTATTTTATATTTCTTACGACTCAAATTGATCACTGTGGCAGTAAAATCCCATTTTGATTTGCCACAATTATAT
>DASPRG010000003.1:0-4909 GCA_035624555.1 Thermodesulfovibrionales bacterium | reverse complement strand
GACATCCAAGATACAGTAAATGGGGAAACCTGTTGCCTCCTGCATATATCATCAGGATGTATGCTAAAAGCTTGCTGTATATCTCTATACTGTTCGCTGAACTCTCTTTTACCGGTATCACTTCTTCAAAAAGTCCCCTCAGTTTTATCCTTTCGAAAAATGATGATAGGAAACTAAACCCTCCATATGCCGTTATCTTCTTTCCTGTGAACTCTATCCCCACTTTATTAATTTCAATTTTTGTGGTACATTTTGACTGCATATCTTTATTCTCCTTTCGTTTAGAGTCTATGGCGGCCAAACCATTTGATTCTATTACGAAAGGAGAATTCTTTTTAAGAGTTTTTGGAGGTTAACTGCAGTTTTTTTAAAATAACTTTTCGAAATCATTTTTCTATCATTGTTCCTTCAGTTCAATGTCGGCCATCTTCTGTTCATCCGTGGACTATTCTTTTAAGAATTGACCCATCCATTTAGCATCTTCATCAAGCTTTGCTGGTGGTGGAACATTAATAAAAATGTGCCTTTGATCGTTCTCCCCTGCGATTTTCCTTAAAGCCGTCACAATCTTTTCTGCTTCAAGCCAGTTGTCGAGGTCGCGTCCTTCTATCCGGCCGCTCCTCTCATAGATGTCACGCGCTACTGTGAAAATCTCCCAATGGAAATTATCTCTGTTCATACTATCTCTCCACTAACAAAAAAGCCGAGCCAACCAGAAGATTACCCTTCTGCAACTCGGCCATCTCTTGCTCCAGAGAACGCCACTTTCCCTCCCCTTGCAGGAAAGCTCAGGTTTTATCGGAAAAGCCGTTTATTTAAGCTTTTTAACATATTTAAAAAATTACCAAATTATGAACCTAATCTTCGGAATTGTCAAATTGTAAAATCTGATCAATTTCATAAGAAAACATTTTGCAATATAAATATATGGCAAATTGATTTAATGTGTACCTACTTCTTCTCTTCCTCTTTTTCTTCCCCTTTCTTTTCTTTCACTGCTTCTGAAATCTCCGTGAGACGTTTTACAATAAGATAATTGATAGTTTCTCCCGGGTAAGTGCCGTCTTCTTTTAATGTGCCCGCGGGCATGCCGGTGAGTATTTCGAGACCCTCTTCGACCCTATCTATAGGATAGATAGTAAACTTGCCCTCCTTCATGGCATCAACTAAATCCTTTTTTATCATGAGATTCTTAATATTTCTCCTGGGTATTATCACCCCCTGGTCACCATCGAGTTTCCTGAATTTACAAAGATCAAAAAAACCCTCGATCTTTTCATTGATGCCGCCAACAGGTTGAACATCACCGTTCTGATCCATCGAGCCTGTAACAGCAATACTTTGCTTTAAAGGAATATTTGCAATACTGCTCAGGAGTGCATATAACTCTGCACAGGTTGCACTGTCGCCCTCTACCATGTCGTAAAGTTGTTCAAATGTAAGAGAAGCCGAGAGACTGATCGGCTTCTTCGTTGCATACTTACTGCCGAGATAGTTTGACAGTATGAGTATCGCCTTTTCATGTATCCTGCCGCTCATTTTTGTCTCTCTCTCGATATTCACGACACCTGCCTTACCAGCATAAGTCTTTGCCGTTATCCTTGAAGGTTTTCCAAAACTGTAGTCGCCTAAGTCGATCACTGCAAGGCCATTAACCTGTCCTATCTTCTCTCCCTCTGTATCAACAATGAGAGTATCTTCCAGGATCATCTCCCTCATGCGTTCCTCAATCCGGTTTGTCCTGTATATCCTCTCATCTATAGCCTTCTGGACATGGTTTTCAGTCACAATCCTGCCATTGGATTTTGATGCCCAGTAACTTGCTTCTCTGATAATATCAGCGACGTCACTGAACCTCGAGGTCAACTTATTCTGGTGTTCTGCGAACCTGGATCCAATCTCAACCACCTTTGCAACACCTGTCCTGTCAAAGGGAAGGAGCTTTTCTTCTTTACACCTTGTTGCAACAAAAGATGCATACTTATGAATATTCTCATCTGTCCTGTCCATCCTGCTGTCAAAATCGGCTTTAACCTTAAAAAGTTCTCTGTACTCTTCATCGAGGTTATAGAGGAGATAATAGAGAAAGGGGTTTCCCACAATAATGACTTTGATATCAAGAGGTATTGCTTCAGGTTTCAGGGTCGTTGTAGAAACTGCCCTGTACTGCTCCCAGACATCTTCTATCTTCACCTCTTTATTGCGTATTGCTCTCTTCAACGCATCATAAGCAAAGATATTTCTCAAAAGATCAAGGGCATCAATAACGATATAACCGCCGTTTGCTTTATGGAGCGAGCCTCCCTTAATCATCGAAAAATCTGTTAAGGCAATCCCATACTGAAATTTATGTTCAATCCTTCCAAAGAGATTGAAATACGTCGGATTACTCTCAAATATACAGGGTGCTCCCTTGCAATCCTTATTGTTAACCAGGACATTAACGGTGTACCTTGTGAATGTTGGCTCTGTCTTTGGAAGTTTCACAAAGGGCAAAGTAGCGGGTTGTTCTTCTTGCACTTTGAATTCATCAAGGTTTTCCAATATATTTTCTTTTACATCATCGAGGTAGGAAATAATCTTCTCATACTTTCTGTACTTGTTTTGGAGTTCATCAATGAGATGGCCTACCGCTGCAAGGGCAGCTTCTTTCTCAAGCCTTGCAACGTGCTCCTTTACCAATTTTTCAGCCTCTCGTACTACATGAACAGCGTCATTGAGCTTCTCTTGAAGTGCCCTACCAATCTCATCTATCTTCTTCCTTGTCTTTTCATCGAGTAACTCATACTCCTCTTCTGTCAGCGGTTCCCCTGTCTTCTTTACAGGTATGATTATCAATCCACTGATTGTCTTTCGAACTGAGAAACCTTTTGCCTCGGCCTCTTGCTCAAGGCTGGTAAAAATGTCTTTCTGTTTCTTCTGAGCATCTTCTGTTATTTTACTCCTCTGTTTCTCATACTCCTTCGACTCAAAAACCTTTGGAATTTCAACCTTGAGTACTTTGATAAGTTCTTCCATATCTTTCTGAAACACCAGGGCCCTCCCCGGTTCGAGAGAGATGGCAACAGGAGTATCTGGATCTTTAAAATTGTAAACATAGCACCAATCAGGAGATATAGGTTCACTTGAAGCCTTCTGTACAAGGATTGATTTGATAGTGGTCATCCTGCCTGTGCCATTCTCACCGAGGAGGAATATGTTAAATCCTGTGCTCTCAAGGCTCAGGCCAAAATCAAGTGCATCTAATGCCCTCTCCTGCCCTATAGTTCCGTAAAAGGCCGGCAGATCATCTGTCGTGTTAAAGGTAAAGATTGCTGGGTCACAGCATTTATAGATCTCGTCAAGGCTTAGTTTATCAGGCATGTATTACCTCCAAAGGAGAGTTTATTGAGTTCGCTCAGTTTACAAGTTTACATGGTTTTTAAATCAGTTTCAACCCAATTACTACCGAGGCCATAAGTACGACGACGTTGTTGAGAAAATCCCTCCTGACCTCCCTTTGCCAAAGGGAGGCAATATCCCGGCAAAGAGGAGAGAGGGTGGATTTTACGATATATGCATCCTACTAACTCGAATAATACATTTATATCATGCAGATGTTGTGAAAAAATTTATTTTTCGATACCTCAGTGGACTTTTAACTGATGGTTTATGGAATATTTTTATGGCTATAACGAATAAAGATATTCCCAATAATTTTATCGAGTTAAATAAATTTTTGAACAATGTCTGCATGATTTTGGCTAATGACTCTGTGTAGTAATTGTGTAAACTAAAAAACTTTTTCAGGCTCTCGGATGGTGTTGTGTATAGACTTTCTTTATTCTCTCTGCTGTAACTTTAGTATAAATCTGGGTCGTTGATATATCAGAATGACCGAGCATCTTCTGCACTGATCTGAGGTCTGCTCCACCCTCAAGGAGATGGGTAGCGAAGGAATGCCTCAGCATATGTGGTGAGAGTTCAAGCCCCTTCTTCCTGCCCAAGGCCTTTATTGTCTGCCAGAAACGCTGCCTTGTCAGATGCCTCCCTCTCCCCGTAACAAAAAGATATGGAGACTGTTTCTTCTTCAGGATCTCTGGTCTCTGCTGGTTTAGATATATCTTCAGCTTTCCTATTGCCCTTGTATTGACAGGCACAATTCTTTCCTTTGAACCCTTCCCCAGAACCCTTAAAAAGCCTGCCTCTAAGTGAATATCCTCAAGTTTAAGGGATACCAGTTCGCTGACGCGGAGACCTGAAGAGTAGAGAAGTTCAAGCATTACACTGTCCCTCATCATGGTTGGTTTTTCAACAGATAGGTCCAATCCAAGAAAAGATCTGATCTCAGAGATGCTCAAAGACTTTGGGAGTCGCTCCCACCTCTTTGGTGCCTGCAGGGTTTCTGACGGGTCATCTTTGATGATATTTTCTACAAGAAGATATTTGCATAAACCTTTTACTGAAGATATGTACCTGCAGATGCTTGATAGAGAGTAACCCTCATCTCTGAGCCTTTCGATAAAATCAATTATATCGACCCTCGAGAATGAGGAAAATCCTTTCTCCTTTGATAAGAGAAAGTCCTGAAATTTCCTGAGGTCTATTGAGTAGGAATCAATGGTATTTTTTGAGAGTCCCTTCTCGACAGACAAATATGTAAGGAAACTCTTGAGAAGCTCCACAAATAATAGTTATAAGTCACTGGCCATGATTGATCAACATGACCAGTGACTCATTAGACCTCATTCAACTACTTTTTCGTAGGAGCCGCTGGTGCCTTTGGCGCTGCCGGTGCTGAAGGAGCAGTAAACTTCCTTTCGTCCATGCTGTCGAATACCTTCATTTCTGCTACGGCCTTTGGGGAAGATTTTGATGCGTGACAGAGGGCACAGAAATCCTGCATCTTTGCACCTTTTGCAGTATCAAC
>DASPRG010000178.1:0-14426 GCA_035624555.1 Thermodesulfovibrionales bacterium | reverse complement strand
TTAAGAGATTTCCATCAGATTTAATGTTTCAGTTATCCAGTAAAGAGGCTGAATCTTTGAGGTCGCAAATTGCGACCACCTTTTTTGTAAAAGGTATTAAATTGTGATAGATTCTTTTGTGATGGGGCTTATTTGAGGTACCAAAATGGAACATCAAGGCAGATTAGAGTCACAAATTGTGATCTCACAATGGAGGGTAAATGAAAGCACTGATTCCTGCAGAAGTGATCGAGAGAAAGATCTATTTAATACGTGGCCAGAAGGTCATGCTGGACAAAGACCTTGCAGTTCTTTATGGTGTAAAACCGATAAGATTAAGAGAACAAGTTAAGCGAAATATAAGACGTTTTCCTGATGATTTCATGTTCCAATTAGATGAAAAGGAGATAGATTTCATGGTATCGCAAAATGCGATACCATCACGTAAATATCTCGGAGGGTCTCAGCCTTACGTTTTCACTGAACAAGGAGTTGCAATGCTTTCAACTGTACTAAATAGCGAGAGAGCAATTGAGGTCAATATTCACATAATGAGAGCGTTTGTAAAACTGAGAGAGATGATAGCCTCCCACAAAGAGCTTGCCAAGAGGCTTGATGAACTCGAAAGTAAATATGACGAGCAGTTCAAAGTTGTGTTTGATGCCATCCGTGAGTTGATGACTCCTCCTGAGCCGAAGCGCAGACGAATTGGCTTCCTTCGGGAGAAAGAGAAGAAATGACCGGAGAGGAAGTTTAATTCAAATCATGGCTATGAAAAAAGAAACAGTAAGAAGAAAGGCTTACGAAAAAAAGAAATAGAATAGTCATTGATACTGGTGTTCTTGTTTCTGCTTTTGTGTATTCTGTATTCAATAAACAAGATGGATATGTCTTAAAATTTACGAAAAGCCCTATTAAAACCCTCAACAAGCAAGATGTCTTAGTCTCATTTCTAATTATGATATATTAGTTACAACATGCTATTACACTTCTATCGAAAACCAGCCCTTTCACTGTCGAAGAAAGATAATTTACTTTCAGCAGTAAGACAAAGGATATCGCCCGAAATCCATGATATAGAAACGGAATTTTGCTTTAACATCGAGACATCAGAACCCCTTACATTGCAAGAATTAGAGATTCTTCGCTGGCTTTTATCAGAGACATTCGAACAAGAGAATTTTTCAGATGAGAGTTTTTTAGCACAAAATATGTTCCCCCCCACCCACCCCTCCCCCTCGAGGGGGAAGGGTAAGGGAGAGGGTGAGAGTTTTTCCACTCGTCATTGTTTTTTTGAGGTTGGTCCACGGATGAATTTTACAACGGCATGGTCAACAAATGCTGTTTCGGTTTGTCATGCCTGTGGGTTAAAAAAGGTTACCCGTATCGAAAGATCAAGAAGATATAAATTAATTTTTGAAGACAGGATTCAAGGGTTCAAGGATTCGGGGGTTCAAGTCAAGAGGGATCAATCACTTGAATCCTTGACCCCCCGAACCCTCGAATCCTTTCCTTCAGAAAAGTTTTTAGAACTCATTCACGACCGGATGACAGAATGTCCCTATCCTGAACCGATCGCTACGTTTGAGACAGGCATAAAACCAGAGGCGGTTTTTATCGTACCACTGATTGAAGAGGGCAAGGAAGCTCTCCGCAAGATAAATATTGATATGGGTCTTGGTCTTGATGACTGGGACATTGAGTATTATTGCAACCTCTTTGTAAATGATATAGGCCGTAATCCCACAAATGTAGAATGTTTTGATCTTGGTCAGTCAAACAGCGAGCATTCAAGGCACTGGTTTTTTAAAGGCAGGTTGGTTATTGATGGTAAAGAGATGCCCTATACTTTAATGGATATCATCAAACAGCCATTAAGGGCTAACCTCGTTAATAGCATCATTGCCTTCAGAGACAATTCAAGCGCAATTCATGGTTATGAAATTTTGACGATAATCCCCAGACAATCAGGCGAACCCTCCAGCTTTCGAGATACAAGAGCCAATTATCATATCATCTTTACAGCCGAGACCCACAATTTCCCTACGGGTGTTGCGCCATTCCCGGGTGCAGAGACAGGTACAGGGGGAAGGATAAGAGATGTTCATGCAACAGGCAGAGGAAGCTTGGTAATAGCAGGTACAGCAGCATATTGTGTTGGCAATCTGTACATACCTAAATATCCTTTAGCATGGGAAGACCCCTCCTTTGAATATCCGCCGAACCTGGCAACACCTCTTCAGATAGAGATAGAGGCAAGCAATGGTGCCTCTGACTATGGGAACAAATTTGGTGAGCCTGTCATACAGGGTTTCACAAGGTCTTTTGGTTTACGATTGCCGAATGGAGAGAGGAGAGAGTGGGTCAAGCCCATTATGTTTACAGGTGGTATTGGACAGATTGACAACAGGCATGTTGAAAAAGGAGACCCTTACAAGGGGATGCTCGTTGTCAAGATTGGTGGTCCTGCATATAGAATTGGTATTGGTGGTGGTGCTGCATCGAGCATGATACAGGGAGAAAATATTGCAGAGCTGGACTTCAGCGCAGTGCAGCGCGGTGATGCGGAGATGGAACAGAAGGTTAACAGAGTCATCAGGACGTGTGTAGAGATGGGAGCTGAAAATCCTATCATCAGCATTCATGATCAGGGTGCTGGAGGAAACTCCAATGTAATCAAGGAAATCATTTATCCAGCAGGTGCAATGATCAGTGTAAGAAATATTTTACTCGGTGACAATACCCTCTCTGTCCTTGAGATATGGGGAGCTGAGTATCAGGAAAATAATGCCCTCCTCATAAGGGCTGAAAGATCCGAGATGTTTCTTGATCTATGCAGAAGGGAGAAAGTACCCTGTTCTGTCACAGGAGTTATTACAGGAGATGGCTATATTGTGTTATATGATGCGGCAGATGGAAGTACTCCTGTTAATCTTGAGTTATCAAAGGTTCTTGGTGATATGCCTCAGAAGACTTTTCACCTTAAACGGATCGAATCCAATCTTGAACCTTTGACATTACCAGTAGATATAACAGTAAGAGAAGCCCTCGAAAGGGTTCTCCGTCTTGTCTCTGTGGGCTCAAAGAGATTTCTTACAAATAAGGTTGACAGGTCTGTTACAGGCCTCGTTGCTCAACAGCAATGTGTTAGCCCCCTCCAATTGACTTTATCTAATGTTGCTGTAGTAAGCCAGAGCCATTTTGGTTTAACCGGGGCTGCTATTGCAATTGGTGAACAACCAATAAAAGGTTTGATAAGTCCTCAGGCGATGGCGCGCCTGAGTGTTGGTGAGGCTCTCACAAATATTGTCTGGGCAAAGGTGAGCAGCCTCGAAGATATCAAATGCTCAGGAAACTGGATGTGGGCTGCAAAGCTTCCGGGTGAAGGTAGCGGACTCTATGACGCTGCGATAGCACTGCGAGATATTATGATTGAACTTGGGATAGCTGTCGACGGAGGTAAAGACAGCCTTTCCATGGCTGCCATGGTTTCTAATTCATCAGGAAAGACAGAGATAGTCAAGGCACCGGGAACAATTGTTGTTTCTGCCTATGTTACATGTCCGGATATCACAAAGGTTATCACACCTGATATAAAGAGGCCGGGTGAAAGCAGACTGCTGTATATAGATCTTGGTAAGGGAAGGTACAGAATGGGGGGCTCTGCCTTAGCCCATGTTTATGGGCAGATAGGAAATGAATCTCCTGATCTGGATGACGCTCAACTTTTAAAACGCACTTTTAATGCTATACAGAGACTTATTTCAGGGGATCTAATCCTTTCTGGCCATGATAGAAGTGATGGCGGATTGATAACTACTCTCCTTGAGATGGCCTTTGGAGGGAACTGTGGGATTGAGATAAACATTAATAATGATTCGGAATGCGGAATGCGGAATGCGGAATATTCCGAATTCCGAAATCCGAAATCCGAATTTCCTTTCTTATTCTCAGAGGAACTCGGGCTGGTTATTGAATATCTTTTAGAGAATGAAAAAGATGTTCTCAGGTTATTGGATGACGATAGCGTGCCTTACCAGATTATTGGCAGGAGTTTATTAGAAAAAAGAATCAAGATAAGTCTCCGAACTCTGAACTCCGAACCCCGAACTGTTTTAGATGAAGACATGAGAGTTCTCAGAGATCTCTGGGAGGAAACAAGTTACTATCTCGACAGACTTCAAGCAGACCCTGATTGCATTGATGAGGAGAGAAAGGTAAATCTTGACAGAAAAAGTCCTCGGTATACGCTTACCTTTACTCCTCAAACACCCACCTCGTTCTCCAATAATCCTCCCTCCCCCCCTTTAGAAAAGGGGGGTAAGGGGGAATTTGAAAAAGGGCGGTCGGAGGGATTACCTGACATTAAACCAAAGGCAGCTATTATTCGAGAAGAAGGAAGCAATGGTGACCGTGAAATGACCTCTGCTTTTTATCAGGCTGGATTTGATGTATGGGATATTACCATGACAGACCTTCTTGAAGGAAAAGCAAATCTTGATGATTTTAAAGGTATCGCATTTGTTGGAGGATTCAGTTATGCCGACGTCCTCGATTCTGCTAAAGGCTGGGCAGGTGTAATCAGGTTTAATAAAAGACTCTATGAGCAGTTCCAGAAGTTCTATGAAAGGCCCGATACCTTCAGTTTCGGTGTCTGTAACGGTTGTCAGCTCATGGCTCTCCTTGGCTGGATCCCATGGAAAGGGATTTCTGATCGGTTTCAACCGAGATTCATTAGTAATCGCTCAGGAAGATTTGAATCAAGATTCTCAACTGTCAAGATTATAAAAAGCCCGGCTATCATGTTAAAAGGAATGGAAGGGTCCACTTTGGGAATCTGGGTTGCCCATGGCGAGGGGAGACTCTATTTCCCAGATGAGGAAATAATGCAAGAAGTTCTTAACAGAGATCTTGCACCTATAAGGTTCGTCGATGATAATGGAGAATTTACAGAAACGTACCCATTAAATCCAAATGGCTCACCATTAGGAATAACAGCTCTCTGTTCGCCCGATGGCAGACACCTCGCTATGATGCCCCATCCGGAAAGGACCTTTCTGAAATGGCAGTGGCCTTACATGTCAGAGGGATGGAGGAAAAACCTTGAAGCCTCTCCCTGGATAAAGACGTTCCAGAATGCGAAGGAGTGGTGTGAAGGATATACAGAAGAGCGTTAGAGCCTTCTCCTGAAGAATGAGAAAAAGTGTTCTTTTATTTTTTCTGAAAAAGGTCTTTTCGACCACTGCTCTCTGTCTATCTTGTGAGAATGCTTCAGATCCTCTTCAAATATTTCCGCCATCTGTGAGGCAAATCCAGTATCAAGGATCCCGACATTCCCCTCATCATTGTATCTGAGAGACTGGAAATCGAGGTTGGTAGACCCGATAATACTCCAGCATTCATCAAATATGAAAGTCTTTGCATGGAGTATGTATTCTCCTTTGTAGGTGTATATTTCTACGCCAGCCTTTAAGAGTTTCGAGAAGAATGCCCTTCCTGCATATGATGCAGCAGGGACATCACTTTTACCAGGAACAAGTAATCTTACCCTCACTCCACGTTTTTCAGCTTCTTCGAGAGTCTCAACCATTCTTCTACTCGGTGTAAAATACGCTGTTGTTAGAGAAATGCATCTCTTTGCATGGTTGATGCTGTAATAGATAAGTCTTCTCATCTTTCTTCTGCCTCTGCTTGAATCTACAAAGATAGGAATTGCTGGAATACCTCTCGATGATGTTTCAGATTTTCCTTGAAACTCAATCTCTTCTCCTCCCCAGGCAGACCAGCTTTTTTTGAAACTCTTAAAAAGGGCATCTACTATGGGACCTTCAAGAAATATACCTGTATCACGCCAGACCCATCCTTTGTGTTTAAAATGGAAACCGCTGTATTCATTAGCAATGTTTAACCCTCCTGTAAATGCCTTCTCAGCATCTATCACAATAAGCTTACGGTGATCCCTGTGCACGTAGTGGAAAGGGGCCGTCCATTTAAAAGGATGAGAGGCTCTTACATGAATACCTGCTTTTTTCATTTCTTTCCAGAAACTCCCCGGTGTTCCAAACGAACCAAAGTGGTCATACAAGATGTAAACACTGATGCCTTCTTGCCCCTTTTGTCTTAAAATTTCAGATAATTCCCTGCCTGTTTCATCATTTCTGAATATGTAGAATTGAAGGCATATGAATTGTTGAGCGTTCCTGATAGCATCAAAAATTTTTTTGAAAGATTCACTGCTTTTCCAGAGGAGTTGGATATTGGTAGATAGAGAAAATTCCCCTTGAAATATCTTCTCAATAGCGTTGGTGGTAAATGTGTCTGTTATTACCATCTGCAGGCCCTCAGGCTTTTAATAGAAAGCCCTGTTATCTATCCACTGATATGCAGTCTCCCCCTGAGGCTTTACTTTTATACATGAGACTGTCAGCCCTTTTTAAGACTGAGGATACCGTGTCTCTTGGCTTCGCAAGAGTTACGCCAGTGGAAACAGTAACTCTCAAGATTTCTCGTTCTAAAGGAATACCAGAACTTCTTACCAGGGATAGGAATCTCTGAGCAATTTCGCGCAAGTGCTTCTTTCGAACGTTAATGACTATCGCAACAAATTCATCTCCACCCCAACGTCCCACAATGTCGAAAAGTCTTAAGCATGCTGGCAGAGTTTTTGCAACCATCATGAGCACCTCATCTCCTATATCGTGCCCGTAGGTATCGTTGATAGATTTGAATTTGTCCACGTCTGCTAATATTATACCGAAGGGCCAGCCATACCTATTAAGCTCAGAAAGTCGATCCTGGATGTTTATCTCAATGTAGCGTCTATTTGCCAGGTGAGTGAGAGAATCGAGGAAAGCAATCTCCTGGAGTTCTTTTACCTTTTGTGTTAATGCAGTTGTTGAGGAAATGTCACTGAAAATTTCCACAGCACCAATAATCTCCCCATCTGTATTCTTTATGGGTACAGCACGGGTCGCAACAGGCACCCTGTGTCCATCTTTATGGTGTAGGTACACTTCTGCCTCCCATATTTTTCCATGGGAAATAGTTTTAAGGATTGGACATTCCTCATCGCAGAGGTTATTACCCTGAGCATCTACATGTCTGAGAACATCATTCCAGCAGCGTTTTCCAATGACATCTTCAGCAGAGAAACCCGTGATCTTTTCTGCTCCTCTGTTCCAATAAAGGATCTTTTTATCACGGTCAACAAAATATACGCCATCATAGAGATTATTTAGAATCATCTCATAAAATTCATTATTCAGTACCATGCTGTAAGATACCTTTTTTTGGTAAAAATGATGTATATCTAATTTGGGCAGCGTATCTAAAGAGCCATTGAAAAATTGAATGGCTCATATCGTGTTACCTTATTTCTGCCAGATCTTTTTGACTCATAAAGTGCTTCATCAGCATGTTTAATGACTGCATTAAATGAATTACCATCGACTGGAAACGTTGCAACCCCACCACTTATAGAAACATATCCGGACTGCTGTTTTTCCCGGTGGTTAAAGGGATATCTTTCGATAAGTTTTCTTATTTCTTCTGCATAGAGTAAGGCACTATCCTTATCAGTATTAGGCATGAGAATAATAAATTCTTCTCCTCCGAATCTTGCAGCCACATCTGTATCCCTGGAGTTTTCTTTAATAAGTCTGCTTAACTCCATAAGAAGTTGATCACCCTCGCCATGGCCATTTATGTCATTATATCTCTTGAAGTGATCTATATCAAAGATAAAAATCGATATTGGAGAATGCTGGCTGATAGCCTTTTGGGCAGCCTCTTTTGACTTCTCAAAAAAGTGCCTTCTGTTATAAAGCCCTGTCAAGGGATCTGTAATGGCTTCTTCTTTTGCTGTCTCGAGATATGTACAGTTCTGGAGAGAGACGCCGGCAAGGTCAGCGATCATGGAAATAAACCTCTTTTCATTTCCACCTATTGCTTTAATCTTGCCAAGCCCTATCACACCCATGAGCCTATCTTTGAAAAGGATAGGAGCAGCAATGTCAATACCATCATCAGCACTTGGAAATTGAGAAGTACGAGACACTAACATCCTGTTTTCAGCAGCCAGGCCCACAACCCCTTCCCCGACTTTTAAAACCCGCTTATTCTTCCTCTTTGAATTGTAAGCAATAGCAAGAGTAAGAGAATTGGTCATCTTGTCAAACACGTACAGTTCTATTATTTTGGGGTCAACAAGGAGTATTGTGAGACGAATGATGGACGACACAGTTTCTTCAAATGATAGATTTGAAACAAAGTTCTTCACAATATCGGGAATACTTATTAAAAATTGAATATATTTCTCTTTTTCTTGATTAAGGTGTTCAACCTCTTTTTGTAGTTCCCGACTTTTGTACTCCTCTATCCCAAATTTTTTATTGTAGTCTTTCTCTATTGCAGCCCTTTCCTCTGAGTAGTGAGCTTTGATAGCGACTATAACAGCAATAACGGTTAGAATTAGGAGTATGAGTATTGTTATTCCACTGAGCTCCATACTTACCTCCGTAATAAGCGTTTCTCTCTTTAAGTCAAATACAAAATTCGTGCCACTCCAATGTTCACATAACCCCCTGTAAATTCTCGTTTTATGGAAAACCTTCCTATTTTATTAACGATATTTGTAAATATCCTGGGCGATTCAGCACACAGAGCCTGTCTAAAAACTGAGATTTATGTAGTCTGTCATTCCCAGACTCGATCGGGAAATCCAGTGTTTTCAATAGATTCTGCATTGTCCGGTCAAGCCGGACAATGACAAGATGCGTGTTTCTAGACAGGCTCCATGTCTATATATAAATAAGCAGCCCCCTTGCGAAGTCTGAACGATTGCTTCAAGGCCTTTCAGTTAACCCGAATAATGCAGCTACATCATGCAGATGTTGTGAGAAAATTTATTTATCGATACCTTAATTTACCTTTAACTGATGGTTTGCGGAATATTTTTGTGAATATAACCAATAAAGATATTCCCAATAATTCATCGAGTTAAATAAATTTTTGAGCAATGTCTGCATTATTTGGGTTAAGAGGATATCATCGCGTGTTTTAATCAAGAAGAAGCTTTTTCTTTGGTGGCGGTGCAGGGATTTGAACCCCGGACACTGCGGATATGAGCCGCATGCTCTAACCAACTGAGCTACACCGCCATATAAGATAGTGATGAGTGAAGAGTGAATAGTTAACAGTCGCGAAACGAAAAAATTATACCAAAAGATGCACTCTTAGTGAAAGAGCTCAAACCTCCGTGTCCGTACATTGATAAGTAAACCAACAGCCAGAAGATTTGACAGAAGAGCAGTTCCTCCATAGCTCATAAATGGGAGGGGTATACCGACGACAGGCATCATACCTAAGGTCATCCCGACATTAACAACAAAATAAGTCAAAAACATAAGTGTTATCCCGAGAGCAAGAAACTTTCCAAAGTCATCCCTCGCATTCCTTGCAGTATTGAGACCTCTCAGTATTAAGACAACGTAAAGAGATAAAAGGAAGAAACTTCCAATGAATCCCCACTCCTCAGCAAAGACTGCGAATATAAAGTCTGTATGCTTCTCCGGCAGAAATCTGAAGGGTCCCTGTGTGCCATTCAGGTAGCCCTTTCCAAAGAACTTACCAGATCCCACGGTAATCTTCGATTGGTTTATGTGGTACCCGATCCCTGTCGGGTCTCCCCCGGGTTCCAGAAAGGCGATAAGCCTGCTCTTCTGGTAGTCTCTGAGTCCTTCCCAGAGTATACTCCCGAGGAAAGGCAAAGAGATCAACCCTATAATTACGAGGAGTACAGTGATTTTCCGGTGGAGCCCCTTTGCAAGAGTTAAAGAGAGGAAGATTAGTATGGTTATTAATCCTGTTCCGAGGTCAGGTTGTTTAATGAGAAGGATGAAGGGGATAAATACAATGAAGAAGAATAAACGAAAGAGAGAGATTGTGCTGAGAGGACTATTCATAATGCTAAGTTGATACGAAAGCATGATGATGTATATGAGCTTAAAGAATTCTGAGGGTTGAAAAGAGATTGGTCCGATGCTCAGCCATCTTTGGGCACCCATTCCCACTCTACCTAAAATGAAGACGGTTATCAGTAAAATAATGCCCAGGGAAAAGAGGTGAATGGAATATCTACCGAGCCAAATATAATCAAAGCTGACCATCATGAATAAGGCAAGAACTCCAAGGATGAGCCACAACGCCTGTTTCAAATAAAATCGTGAGCTTACCCCTTCTTCGAGAGGACGTGTGGCACTGTAAATGGTTATAATCCCAATTAGGACTATGACAATGACAACAGAAAATGTTATCCAATCAAAATTTTTAATCAGTCTGCGATCTATTCGAAACATTTTGATTTTGTTTTCCAAATTCTGAGTTTTTTAAATACCCTTCTATTGCTCTTTTTGCAATTGGTGCTGCAGCCCCTCCACCATGACCGCCATGCTCAACAAATACTGAAAGTGCCACCTCTGGTTTTTCTGCTGGAGCAAAGGCAACAAACCATGCGTGATCCCTGAATCTTTCTGCCTGATACTGAGAACCTCCTTTCATCGCAACAACCTGTGCTGTTCCTGTCTTGCCACAGATGCTCACGAACTCCGACTTTGCAGCCCATCCAGTTCCGCCAGGCTCATTCACAACACCTGAAAGTGCCCTTTTAACAATTTCGAGGTTTTCAGGCTTTGCCTTCACCTTACCAGAAGGGATCGGCGTGGCATCTTTCAACAATGTTGGTCTGAAAAGATTCCCGCCATTAGCTACTGCACTTATCATAACAGCCATCTGTATCGGAGTGACAGCGACATATCCCTGCCCTATCGCTGTATTGAAGGTTTCACCGAGATACCATTTCTGCTTTCTCCTCTCCTCCTTCCACTTTGTATTTGGAACTATTCCTCTCCGCTCGGTCACAATTTGGAAGCCTGTCTCTTTTCCTAATCCAAAGCTCGAAGCATAGTCATAAATTTTGTCTATACCGAGACGTTTACCAAGCTCATAGAAATATACATCGCAGGATTCTACTAAAGCCCTGTGCAAGGAGACCACGCCATGTCCCTCTCTGCGCCAGCAACCGAAATGCCACCCGCCATAATTTATCCCACCTCTGCACTCTACCTTTGTTTCAGGTGTGATGACTCCTTCTTCAAGTGCTGCTATCGCTGTGATGATCTTGAATGTTGAGCCAGGTGGATACTGGCTTTGGAGTGCCCTGTTGAGCATAGGTCTCTTTTTGTCCTGGGTAAGGTCTATCCATTCTTTATAGCTTATGCCTTTGGCAAAGAGGTCAGGATCAAAGGAGGGTCTGCTAATGAGTCCCAGGATTTCTCCAGTATCAGGTTTGATAGCAACCAGGGCACCTGCCCTTTCCCCAAATGCTTCTTCAGCCCCTTTTTGCAGATTAATATCGAGACTCAGCCTGATATCCTCTCCCTTTACCGGCGGGTTCTCCTTTAAGAGTCTCAGCTCTCTTCCAAGAGAATCAACCTCTATAACCCTCTCACCAGGGGTGCCTCTCAGAGTTTTGTCAAAGAGCATTTCAGCACCCCATTGCCCTATGAATGCATCTGGTGGGACATCTTTGAATGCCGGGTCTTTAAATTGAGAGGGATTTGGTTTTCCGAGGTAACCTATGAGATGTGAACCAATGCTACCATAGATATATTCTCTGCTGGCGTCGACCTCAATGATAAGGCCTGGAAAATCAGATCGTCGAGATTCGATATATGCCACCTCATTAAAAGTCAGTCCTTGCTTCAGTCTTATGGGAGTAAAAGGGCTCAGTCCTTCCTTATTTAGTTTTTCGCGTATTTCCTCTATAGGAATGTTAAGGAGTTTTGCTAATAAATCAGTTTTGCCACTATTGAATTCCCCATAGATTATAGAGACACAATAGTAAGAGGAATTTTTTACGAGGGGAATCCCATTTCTGTCAAAGAGGATACCCCTGGGTGCCGGTATCGTTATTATTCTGAGCCTGTTGACCTCAGAGAGTTCTCTATATTTATTGCCCTGCAATATCTGTAATTGCCATAGTCTCATGATAAGAAGGAGAAAGGCTGCAATCACGATATAGCTTATTCTTAAGATTCTTTCAGATTCCTTTTTCACTTTTATCTTCAAATTTTAGAGTCATGTTATGCTGTTTTCTGCATATCCTTTGGCTTCAGCAGTAACCCTAAAGGCGCATTTATGAGAGATTGTATAATGGTTATGAAAACAGCTGCTTTCATACTGGTTGGCATTCTATCAAAGAAGCTTCTAGACGCAAAGACGAGGGCGTTATCGATTAATGTCAGGACAGATATGCCGATAAGACCCAAAAGGGGTGTCCATCTGAAGAAGCTACCAGACATGAAAGAGGAAAAATAACCCACGATGCTTTTGCTCAGGAGATTAGGGCCCAGGAATGCACCTGAAAGGCTATCTTCTATGAAGCCAATAAGGGAACCGAGAAACATTCCCTGGAGTTCTCCTTTCCTCATGCCTGCATAGTAGACTAAGACAGCTGTGAAGTTAGGAGCCACGTCAAAGAATGATACCTTTTCCTTCATAAAGAAGGTAAAAAGGATTATAACAACCCAGAGAATGTAAGTCATCTTTTTATTATTGCTATTTCTTCAGTCTTTGAATTGTCCTCAAATGGGGTTACCTCTATATTCTGGAAAAGTCCCGTCCCCTTTTTATCAACCTTTGATACGTAACCAACGGGTATTCCTTGAGGGAATAAAGAATCCAGTCCTGATGTTATTACGATATCCCCTACTTTTACTTCTTCTTCATAAGGTATGTATTTTAACTGGCACTTTCTAAGTCCTATACCAGAGATTATCCCCTCTCTTCTGCTTTCCTGAAGCCTTACAGCAGCAGAAAAATTCAAATCTGTGAGAAGGAGTAAATATGAGTAGGAATTAGAAACTCCTGCAATCTTTCCCATGAGACCCTTTGGAGTTATAGCCGTCATATCTTTTGTTACTCCGTCAGAGAGCCCTTTGTCAAGAACGAAAGTGTTAGACCATTGATCTGCGCCTCTTGCAATAATTCGTGCAGCTGTAACATACCCATGTTCTTTTCCCTTAAGCGAAAGGAGCTCCCTGAGCCTCCTATTTTCAAGCAGGGCTTCCTGATACTGCTGCTGCTCTTCATGCAATCTCTTGATCTCTGCTTTTAATCTTGTGTTTTCCTCTTCCCTTATGAGCATCTTTTTAAAAGGGGAGGTGATTGAGTCTTTTACAGAATTCACTATAGCATGAAAGCCGTTCAGTGTATTATTCAGAAATCCTAAAGGCAATAAGTGTTCCTTTTTACTCTGGTAAGTCATCAAACCAAGGGATAAGATGATAATAAAGAGGAAAAGCAAGAGCCTCTTCTTAGGCATTACTAATTGAAAGCTACTCTTCTCAGTAACTCTAAATCATCAAGCATCCTGCCGACTCCCCGGACAACAGCTGTGAGGGGGTCATCTGCCACAATGACAGGAAGCCCTGTTTTTTCTCTTATCAGTGAATCAAGCCCCTTAAGAAGAGCACCCCCACCAGCAAGAACGATCCCTCTGTCTACAATGTCTGCTGCGAGTTCAGGAGGGGTATTTTCGAGAATAACTTTTATTGTATCAAGGATGATATTCACAGGCTCTACAAGGGCTTCACGGATTTCTTCTTCGGTGATTGTTATCGTCTTGGGTATGCCTGAAATGAGATCCCTACCCTTTATATCCATAGCTAATTGGTTATTCTTTTCAGCAGCTTGATATGCGTCTTTTTTTTCATGGAAACCCGGCGTAAACTCGATGACATCGCTATTGACAGTAGGTTTGAACTGCCTGCTCAGGACAAGCTCATTATCCTTTACATAGGCAGAACCTATTTCAATCTTTATCTGTTCTGCTGTCCTATCTCCAATCATGAGATTATATCTGCGTTTGATATAGGCAATAATACCCTCATCCATCTTATCGCCTCCTACCCTCACGGCTTTACTATAAACTACGCCGTCAAGGGATATGACAGCGATATCAGTTGTGCCACCTCCGATGTCGACAATCATATTGCCTGATGGCTCACCTACCGGTAGTCCTACCCCTATTGCAGCTGCCATAGGTTCTCCAACGAGGTATACCTCCCTTGCGCCAGATGCCTGGGCAGCATCCTTAACAGCTCTCTGTTCCACTTGTGTGATACCTGAAGGTACCCCGATAATTACCCTCGGTGATACGAAACTCCTCCTGTTATGTACCTGTTTTATAAAGTACTTGAGCATCTCCTCCGCTGCATCAAAATCAGCGATAACACCATCTTTCAGGGGTTTTATGGCTATGATGTCTGAAGGGGTTTTACCGAGCATCTTTTTAGCTTCAGCACCAACGGCTATAAGTTTCTTATTATCTCTTCTTATTACGACAACAGAAGGTTCGTCACATACAATACCCTTGCCTTTCACGTACA
>DASPRG010000165.1:0-5589 GCA_035624555.1 Thermodesulfovibrionales bacterium | reverse complement strand
CCATCCCCATGATGCAAAGGATTTTACAGAGGACATATATAGTCAGCTAAAAGCATGGACTAAAAACTCAAATCCCCCTTTACCCCCCTTTACTAAAGGGGGGCGTGGGGGGATTAAGGTCGTTGCTATAGGTGAAATCGGCCTTGATTATCACTATGACAATTCACCGAGGGAGAGACAGAGGGAAGTATTCAAAAGGCAACTGGCCCTTGCAAAAGAGAAGAATCTTCCTGTTGTTATCCACAGTAGAGAGGCAAAAAAAGATACCCTCGATATTGTCAGGGAATCTGGAATAGACAAAGGGGTTTTCCATTGCTTTTCCGGAGATATGGATATGGCTGAGAAAGTTATGGCAATGGGGTTTTACATATCCATAGCAGGGCCTGTTACATTCAAGAATGCCAGAAAGCTCGGGGAGATTGCAAAGGCAATACCTGATGATTATCTCCTTATTGAAACGGATGCCCCGTATCTCACACCTGAACCATTCAGGGGAAAAAGGAATGAGCCCTCTTATCTTGTTCATATAGCGAGGAAGATTGCAGAGATCAGAAGCATAAGTATAGAAGACCTCGCAAGGATTACAACCCTGAATGCAAAAAGGCTTTTCGGGATCGGGCAGATGCCAGAGGCAGGTGAGATAGCTTATAAAATAAGGGATAACCTTTATCTTAATATTACCAATAGATGTACAAACAGTTGCTCCTTTTGCGTAAGATTCATCACTGACTATGTGAAGGGACATAACCTGAGGATTTCACGTGAGCCAACAGAGGAGGAACTGAAAAATGCAATAGGCGATCCTTCAAAATATAAAGAAGTTGTATTCTGCGGTTATGGAGAACCACTCCTGAGGCTTGATCTCGTTAAGAGTCTTTCCCAATGGGTAAAACAGAACAAGGGTACGGTCAGGATAAATACAAATGGACATGGGAATCTTATACATAGAAGAAATATCCTCCCGGAACTGAAAGGCATTGTTGATAGTATTTCTGTAAGCCTTGATGCGCAAGACGAGGAGACTTATAACAGAATCTGTAAACCTGTTTATAGGAATGCCTTTAGAGAGGTCATTGAATTCATAAAGGAATCAAAGAAGCATATACCCGACGTTCAGGCAACAGTCGTCGAACTTGAGGGTGTTGATATCGAGAAGTGTCGGGAAATCACTGATGGACTTGGAGTAAAACTCAGAGTGAGGAAACTGCATAGAGTGGGCTGATCTTCACACTCTTTCGCGCTCAGAAATTACAAATAACCAAATCCGAATAACCAGATAATCCAAATAATCCAAATAATGCAGACATTGCTCAAAAATTTATTTAACTCGATAATTTATTGGGAATATCTCTATTGGTTATATTCATAAAAATATTCCGTAAGCCATAAGTTAAAGGTACATTAAGGTATCGAAAAATAAATTTTTTCACAACATCTGCATTATGTAAATGCATTTTATGAGTTAAAGAATTCCAGGACTTTGTCAATTGCGATCTCTCCCTGGTCTCCGTCTGAAAGACGTTTCCATTTTAGCTTGCGAGATCTGATCTCATCATCGCCTATCATCAGTACACACTCTGCTGATAATCTATCTGCCTTTCTCAATTGACTTCTTAAAGAATGTCCAGCATAGCCGATTTCAGTCCATATCCCTTTATCCCTGAGCCTTTTTGCAATAGAAAGCCCCTCTTTCTCAGCAGCTTCTCCGATTGTGGCAATAAAAACCTTTGGTGCAGGAACTTCAAGCTTATCTGAAGCTTTTAGCAACTCTACCATTCTTTCCATCCCTATAGCAAAACCAATTGCAGGCGTAGGTGGCCCCCCGAATTCTTCTACAAGCCTGTCATAGCGGCCGCCGGCAGCCACTGCATTTTGAGCACCAAGGTGTTTACTGGTAACCTCAAAGGTTGTCCTTGTGTAATAATCAAGTCCTCTGACCATATCAGGGTTTATGACATACGGAAAATCAAGTAATCTCAGCAGTGATAAGAGTGCATCGAAGTGTTCCCCGCAATCCTTGCAGAGAAAATCTGTTACCTTGGGAGCACCAACCCTGAGCTTTATGCATTCCTTTACTTTACAGTCGAGTATTCTGAGAGGGTTGAACTCATATCTTCTTTTGCAATCAGGACAAAACTCTTTAATCTTGCTTGAGAAGAAACTCAGGAGGGCCTTCTTGTAATCAGGTCTGCATTTCTCACAGCCGATAGAATTCACCTCGTAAGAAAGTCCCTTGAGGCTGAGTTTCTCAAGGAAAAACTTGAGCATTGATAGTATCTCAGCATCCAGTTTCGGGTCTGATGTCCCTAACGCCTCAACACCTATCTGATAGAACTGCCGGAAACGGCCTTTTTGTGGCCTCTCATACCTGAACATAGGGCCTGAGTAAAAAAATTTCTGTGGAGAAGGTAAATCATAAAGGCGGTTCTGTATGTAGCATCTCACAACAGGGGCGGTTCCTTCTGGCCGGAGGGTAATACTTCTGCCTGCCTTGTCAGAAAATGTGTACATCTCTTTCTCGACGATGTCAGTAGTTTCACCGATACTCCTGATGAATATGTCTGTCGACTCTATGATTGGTGCCCTTAATTCCTGAAAGCCATATGCAGAAAATACATCCTTGGCGACTTCTTCAACCTTCTGCCATAGGTATATTTCAGGTGGTAAGATATCCTGGATGCCCTTTAAAGCGTTGTATCTTGTCATTGTTCCGTCATGCCTTTTCCTTCTTCCTCTCTCTCCTTATCATACTCGAGCATCTTCAAATGTCCCTCGATTAACCTCCTGAGTTCTTCTTTAAAGTGGCGCCTGATTCCCTTCAAATCAACAATATCCTCATGAATCTTTATAACCTTCTCCTGAGCCTCTTTGAGAGTACCATCTGCCCTTAGCTCGGCCTCCTTTATGAGGAGTTCTGCCTCTTTCCTTGCATTAGACTTATAGTCTTCGACCATCTGTTGAGCTGTTACAAGAGTCTCCCTGAGAGTAGTCTCCATGTCTTTATACTCTTTAGTCTGGTTCTCCAACCTTATTACGTTCTCCCTAAGCGATGCATTTTCCCTGAGCAGATCTTCCATCTCCTCCCTGATTATTTCGAGAAACGCATAGACCTCTTCATCATTAAAACCTCTAAATTTATAGGGGAACTGCTTCTGCTGGATATCAAGCGGTGTTATCCTCATACAATGCCTCCTCTTTTTAATTTATAAGCAAAATCTATCAGGGAACTTATGAGAAACTTCTGAGTAAATATAATAGCAAGAATTACTATGAGAGGGGATATATCTATAGGTCCGAGCCTACCAATAAGTCTCCTTATAGGCCTGAATACAGGTTCAGTAACTGAATAAAGAAATCGGACAACTGGATTATAGGGGTCAGGATTTACCCAGCTGATGATTGCAGCGATGATAACTATCCACTTGTAGATTTCAAGAACGATATCGAGTACATTAGCTATGGCAAGTAATAAATTGCCGAATACGAACATAAAAACCTCCTAATTCAACATCGTCAGCTAAAAGGTTATATGTCATGCTGAACTTGATTCAGCATCTAAATTAATCTTATGAGACCCTGGAACAAGTTCAGGGTGACACGAGTCATATCACATTTATGTGTATAACTATAATTTTGCTTTTTAGAAAATAGGTATCGCATTATGATTTTCCCAATTCCCTTGCCCTTTCAGTTGCTGCAGCAATTGCAGCGATGACAATTTCTTTAAAACCATTTTCCTCAAAAACCTTAAGACCTGATGCAGTAGTACCCCCCGGTGATGTGACCATCTCTCTTAGCTTCGAAGGGCTCAAGCCAGTATCAAGCAGTCTTGCAGTGCCGAGCATAGTCTGGACTGCAAGCACAGAAGCATCTTCTTTTCCAAGGCCCATCTTAACAGCGCCTTCTATCATAGCCTCGAGAAAATAGGCAAAAAAGGCAGGCCCGCTTCCTGAAAGGGCTGTAACGGTATCCATATATTTTTCCGGAAGAACTAACAACCTCCCAACAGACATAAAGATGTCCTTTATCAGACCAATATCTTTGTCATGGATACATTCACACATCGACATAACAGACATCCCTTCCTGGATGAGTGCAGGAGTGTTTGGCATTACCCTTACAATCTTTTTGGTCTTAAGTCTTGATAAGAGAAAAGTTAGCGTTATACCTGCAGCGATTGATACTACTGTTTTGTCTTCTGAAACTGCATCGAATAGCTCTTCGAGAACACTACCCATGTCCTGAGGCTTTACGGCAAGTATTATGATATCACAATTGCTGGCTACATCTTTATTCCTGGGAGTAGCCTTTACAGAGTATGTCTTCTCAAGATATGCCCGTCTTTCATCCCTCGGTTCAGAGACCATTATATCCCCGGTGTACTTAGCAGCTATGCCTTTAATAATAGTCTCTGCCATATTCCCGCCGCCGATAAAGCCTATCATTCAATCATCCCCTTTTACTACCATAAGTAGCAAAATCATCCTCATAACCCCACTCTTCCTCCCCTTAACTTAAGGGGAGGTGGGGAGGGGTTAAATATCCCTGTCCCTATCCTTACCATTGTTGCCCCTTCTTCTATGGCAATCTCAAAATCATGAGTCATGCCCATAGAAAGTTCTGGTAACTTGTACCCTGACTTTTCTGCCTCATCCCTTAATTCCCTTAACTTTCTGAAATAAGGTCTTGCCAGCTCAGGATTATCAAAGTAGGGGGTCATAGTCATCAAACCCTCGAGCTCGAGATTTTTCATCTCTGAAATGGCATCGAGTAATTTCTTAAGGTCTTCTTTCGGAATACCATGCTTTGTTTTCTCTTCTGAAAGTTTCACCTGCACCAGAACCCTCTGAATCTTTTCGGCACTTTCAGCATATTTGTTTAATTCAGCTGCAAGCCCTATCGAGTCGAGGGAATGGATAAGATCAAAAAGCTGCACAGCAATCCTTGCTTTGTTTTTCTGGAGGTGGCCAACGAGATGCCACTCAATTAATAATCCCCCCCCCCCTTTATTAAAGGGGGGCGAGGGGGGATTAAGTTGATATTTGATATTTGATATTTTTTCTTTCGCTTCCTGAACCCTGCTTTCTCCAAAGATCCTCAGCCCCCAATCTATCGCCTCTTTTATCCTCTCTGTATCTACTGTCTTTGTAACAGCAACGAGTTTGACATCCACGGGATTTCTTTCTACCCGCATAGCGGCGTGAGACATTCTCCGGTATATCGTTTTTATATTTTCAACAAGTGTTGTATTAATCATTTCGCTCTTTATGTTGTTTATCATAGTAAATATTTGGTATAGGCAAAGCAGTAATATAGTATCACAGGGCATTAACTATGTCAGCAATAAGAACATCATCATCTCTCTTCAATTTTTCATGCAAAAGGGTTCAAGTCTACGACTCGTAGAGGGGTCAATGATTCAAGGTTTCGAGTGCTTCCTGATACTCGGCCCATAACTTGTCCTTCTTTATCCCCACATCAATAAAATCCCAGGAAAGAATTTCGTTGAATTCTTTTTTCCTGAAGATATAAAAGTTTTCTTTGATCCCTGCAGCCTCTGTTGCTTTTTTCCAGTCTTGAAATCTTAAT
>DASPRG010000150.1:0-7257 GCA_035624555.1 Thermodesulfovibrionales bacterium | reverse complement strand
TTTTGGAATCCTCTGAAGAGCAGTCAATAAAAAACCACTCAGGGTTTCATATTCTGTGGATTCAGGTATCTCTATTTCGTAATCCTCTTTCAGATCCCGTATGCTGATGGATGCATCTATGCGAAATGTTCCATCACCGAGCTGTATAACAGGACTTTCAATGTCGTATTCATCCCTTATTTCTCCCACAATCTCTTCTAAAAGGTCTTCCATGGTTACAAGACCGGAGACCCCGCCATATTCGTCTATGACCAAAGCCATATGGACTCTTTTCCTCTGCATTTCTTTCAGGAGGTTACTTATCTTCATTGTCTCAGGAATAAAGAAGGGTGGTTTGATGAGCTTCCTTATATCTGCTCCTCCTTTTGCCAGTGTATTCAGGAAGTCCTTTGCATAGAGAATTCCACGAATATCGTTCAGGTCTTTACCTACAACAGGATACCTGGAAAACTGCTCCTCAGCGATGATAGTTTTGATTTCTTCCATAGACATGCCAAGACG
The DNA here is from genome assembly GCA_035624555.1 of Thermodesulfovibrionales bacterium. Taxonomy (GTDB): domain Bacteria; phylum Nitrospirota; class Thermodesulfovibrionia; order Thermodesulfovibrionales; family SM23-35; genus DASPRG01. The sequence continues at coordinate 6,756 of DASPRG010000150.1, read as the reverse complement.
TATTGTGATCATCTGCGTGGAAGGTACCATCACCTCCTTTGCTGACATATCTGTAAACTCAAAAACACTGTGAATCAATTCCTTCTCCTCAGCCTTAAAAATACCCCTTTCTTTACCTTCTTCTAAGAGCAGCTTTATCTCTTCCTCTGAAATGTAGCCCCTTTCACTAAATGCCCTTTTGCCAAAAGGTTTCAATAAAATGTTTGTGCTTACTTTGAGGATTTGAACAAAAGGTGTGGCCAACTTCGAAAATTTCTCAATTGCCGGAGCAATAAAAAGGCCTGTTGTCTCTGGATTGGAAAGGGCTATCGACTTTGGGATGAGTTCTCCGAAAACTATAAAAAAATAAGTAATGATTGCTGCAACTATGCCTATGGATATTGCATCGCTTGAGGCAGCGATAAGAGGTATAGGTATGTTCTTAAAGAATGGTTTTATGATTTCATTTGCAGCAGCACCGCCAATTGCAGATGCAAGAACAGCTGCCAGTGTAATACCAACTTGAATTGTTGCGAGGAATCTATCCGGCTCTTCTCTCAGTTTATCCAAAATCACAGCCTGTTTTTTGCCCTCATCAACAAGTTGTTTGACTCGTGTTCTCCTGAGTGTGACGATAGCGATCTCGGCTGCAGCGAAGAGGCCGTTTAAGAAAATGAAAATGATAATAAGAAGTATATCAGGCCACATCTAAAAGAAATGCAAAATTACAAATTAAAAATTTAAAATTAAGAAGATCAACAATTTTTATTTTTGTTTTTTTAATTTTAAATTCGCTTTGGGGTGAACTGTCGGTTTCCATATAGCTATTAGGCGAGTTTCGCGATAATGGCATCTGCAACCATTGATGTTGATGCAGCAGTTTGGTCGTCAGGGGTTGGCTTCATATCATAGGTCACATGTCTTCCTTCTTCTATCACAGCTGCGACAGCCATTTCTAATCTTTCGGCTTTTTCGGTCTCTCCCAAATGTTTGAGCATCAAGATACCTGAAAGTATCATAGCAAGAGGGTTTACTTTATTCAATCCTTTGTATTTAGGGGCACTCCCATGGACTGGCTCGAAAGCCGCTACTTTTTCTCCAAGGTTTGCTCCAGGGGCAATGCCAAGACCTCCAATAAGACCAGCAGCCAAATCAGATACAATATCACCGTAAAGATTGGGGAGAACTATGATATCATAAAGCTCGGGTTTCTGCACGAGCTGCATACACATGTTGTCGACTATCCTGTCTTCGAATGGGATATCAGGATATCTCTTTGCCACATTTCTTGCAGTTTCAAGAAAGAGTCCGTCTGAATATTTCATAATATTTGCCTTATGAACTGCGGTAACCTTTTTCCTCTTATTTTTTCTTGCGTACTCGAAGGCAAATGTTACAATCCTTTCTGTTGCATAGACTGATATGGGTTTTATGCTTATTCCTGAATCAGCCCTGATTTTTTTACCTGTTACCTCCGTAATAAAATCGATAAGTTTTGCTGTATCCGGTGTGTCTTTCTCGAATTCTATTCCTGCATAGAGATCTTCTGTATTTTCTCGGATTATTACAAGATCAACATTGTTATATCGTGTCCTTGCACCTTTAAAGGTCTTGCATGGTCTCAGACAACAATAAAGATCCAGGGTCTGTCTCAAGGTCACATTAACACTCCTGAAACCTGTTCCCACTGGTGTTGTGATTGGACCCTTGAGGGCTACTTTGTTCTTCTTTATAGAATCAAGGACTCTCTGAGGCAAGGGGGTTCCTTCCTTCTCAAATACATCCTGCCCCGCTTCCTGGATATCCCACCTGATATCAACACCTGTGGCCTCAATGACCCGTTTTGTGGCCTCGGAGATCTCGGGCCCTATACCATCTCCTGGTATGAATGTGACTGTATACATTATAGAGATAGAGTTGAGGTGAGTATCTTTTTCGCAACCTCAGGATAAGTTGCAATGAATCTCAACTCATCATCCGTGAGAGGCTTCTGGGTGTGAAGATTAGCATACTGTGCGAGTTCGAGTACTTTTCTTGCTTCATTGTCATCATGGAAATGGATGCCGAGTCTGTCGTATACGTGCCTGAAACCTTTAATGCCTCCATATTCTCCTGTTGTTATTACCCTTCCGGTTTCTGAAAGCTCTGGTTCACCTCTTCCCACGTCCTCAGGATCGTAGAGTTCATAATTACGTCTGTCTTTCAAGGCTCCATCTGCATGAATCCCTGATTCATGGGCAAAGGCATTCGCGCCTACTCCCGGCTGGTTTATCGGTATAGGTATATTGAACGCATACGATGCATACCTGCCGATTTTCCATGCCCTCTTTAGGTCTACATGCTCATCGAGAGGGACTTTATCTTTAAGTCCCTGCGAAAATTTGAGTGCAAGGATTGTCGATACGAGGTCACAATTACCACATCGTTCTCCAAAACCATTCACCGTTGTGTTGATGTATGAATCAACACCTGCTTCTATAGCTCCCTGGGCACCTGATACTGAAACAGCCTCTGCCATCCCAAGGTCATTGTGGCAGTGCATCTCTATAGGAAATTTTGTAGCGAGGGCAAGGGCCTTCGTCCTCTCATATATGGTTATAGGGTCGTCTGTACCGAGGGTGTCACAGTATCTGAAGCGATCTGCCCCAGCCTCCTTTCCTACAAGGATAAATTCTATTAGCCTGTCGAGTTCTGTCCTCGATGCATCTTCAGCATTTACCCCTACTGTTTCTGCACCGAGTTCCTTTGCGGTTCTTACAGCCTCGGCAAGAGATTTTGTGATATCCTTGAAAGTCCTTTTACCCTGGAACTTTCCCTGTATCATGATCTCCGATGTAGATATTGAAACATTGATGTGTTTGATTTCAGGACAATTTTTGAAGGTGAGCTTTATATCCTCGGGTATTGCCCTGCACCAGCCTTCAAGGCGAAGCCTCTTAATCGCTCCGAGTTTTACCAGTTCGAGGTTTGCATTGATATAATTTAACTCGTGCTTCAAGGTTGGGAATCCTATTTCACTCTGAAAGATACCCATCTCTTCAAGATAGATGTTTAACATTGTCTTTGAGAGCTTTGGGAGAAGTATCCGTGATGTCTGTACACCATCCCTATTTGTTACATCGATTAAATATACTTTTCCTTTCATAGAGCCTCTCTTTTAAAGTATTAAAGTATCGTAAACAATTAACCATCTTAGAAAGACAGGGTACACTATAATTCATGAAGAGTATGATTATAAAAATAACAGATTTCCTGAATAGAATTCAACCAAAGACTTTTGGAGGCGGGAAAGGAGAATCAGATAAGGCTCGCTACTTGCAATAAAGAAAGACTGGAAAAGAAAAAAACTCTTTGTTACAATTAATGCCAGTTTCAGGGAGGCTTGTATGGATTTTAAAGGTCAGGTTGCAATAGTTACAGGTGGGGCACGTGGTATTGGCAGGGCAATTGCGGATAGACTTGCTCAAAGAGGCGTTGGTGTGGCTATTGCAGACATAAACTCTGACGAAGCCAATGAAGCCGCAGCGGCTTTAACAGCGGCCGGAGTTAAGGCTATAGGGATAAAACTTGATGTCTCAAAATCAGAAGAAGTAAAAAAGGTATTTGAGGATATACGTAAGGAGTTCAGCAGAATAGATATATTAATAAACAATGCGGGCATAACAAAAGATGGTATCATGCTCAGGATGAAAGATGAAGACTGGGATGCTGTTATCGATATTAACCTAAGGAGCGTTTTTCTTTGTTCTCGAGAGGTTGTAAGGGAGATGTCACAAAGGCGATATGGAAGAATAGTGAATATCACATCTGTTGCTGCATTTATGGGTAATCCAGGGCAGGCCAATTACAGTGCCGCAAAAGCTGGGATAGTCGGATTTACAAAGACAATAGCAAAGGAATATGCGAGCAGGGGAATAACGGTGAATGCTGTTGCGCCTGGTTTTATACAAACGGCAATGACAGATGCTCTGCCGGAGAAAGTAAAGGAGGAGGTAAAGAAACAAATTCCCTTAGGAACTTTCGGCACAGCCGATGATGTTGCAAATGCAGTTGTTTTTCTTGCATCGCCTGATTCAGGATATATAACAGGTCAGGTGATACATGTGAATGGTGGCATGTATATGTGAAAATGAAATGCAAAAAGAATTTCAAAAAGGCGATAATATCTTTTTGGATTTTGAATTGATTGGATTTTGAATTGAAATTTAGCATTGAAATGAGGAGGTGCTTGTATGGTAGAAGAAAAAGTTAAAGAGATTATATCAAAGCAGCTTGGAGTAAGCCCTGCAGAGATTAAAGCCGAGACATCGTTTGTTGAGGACCTCGGTGCAGATTCATTAGATACAGTAGAGCTTGTTATGGCATTTGAAGAGACATTCGGGATCGAGATACCTGATGAAGATGCAGAAAAGATCGTAAAGGTTAAGGACGCTATTGAGTATATTCATAAGAAAAAACCTTCGGCATAATGGATAAAAGGAGAGTTGTTGTAACGGGTTTGGGTCTTATAACACCTCTTGGAATAGGTGTTAAGACGACATGGGAAAATCTTGTCAAAGGCAAATCCGGTATCAGGAAAATAACCAGTTTCGATACTGCTGCTTTTCCGACGCAGATAGCTGGCGAGGTTGAAAATTTTAACCCTGAAGACTACATAGAAACTAAAGAAGTGAAAAAGATGGACCGTTTTATCCATTTTGCCATTGCTACTACTGCAATGGCCCTGGATGACTCTGGTCTGAAGATAACAGATAGTAACGCGGAAAGGATAGGTGTGATTGTTGGTTCAGGCATGGGAGGTCTGCATACAATCGAACGTTATCACTCTGTTTTACTGGAGAAAGGACCGAAGAGGATAACGCCCTTTTTTGTACCCATGTTGTCCATAAACCTTGCATCAGGCCAGATATCCATAAAATTCGGTGCCAAAGGACCAAATACTGCAATATCTACTGCATGCGCTACAGGAAGTCACTCTATCGGAGATGCCTTTAAGATTATTCAGAGAGATGAAGCAGATGTTATGATTGCAGGAGGGACAGAAGCAGTTATAACGCCTATGGGAATTGGGGGATTTAATGCGATGAAAGCGATTTCTACAAGAAATGATGAGCCAGAGAGGGCAAGCAGGCCTTTTGACATTGATAGAGATGGATTTGTGATAGGGGAAGGCGCTGGTATTGTGATCCTCGAGAATCTTCAAAGTGCTTTGAATAGAGACGCCAAAATATATGCAGAGATAGTTGGATATGGTATGACTGCGGATGCGTATCATATCACTTCTCCTTCTCCAGGTGGTGAGGGTGCCGCACGCTGTATGGCAATCGCATTAAAGGATGGGGGTATTGAACCTTCTGAGGTCAATTACATAAATGCCCATGGCACTTCAACAAAATCTGGGGATGAGCTCGAAAGCCAGGCCATAAAAACTGTATTTAAAGAACACGCATATAAAGTTGCAATAAGTTCAACAAAATCTATGATGGGTCATTTACTCGGTGCTGCAGGAGGTGTTGAGGCAGTTATCAGTATTCTCAGTATTTGTAATGATATAGCATTACCAACAATAAACCTTGATAACCCTGATCCTGATTGTGATCTTGATTATGTTCCCCATAAAGCGAGAACGATGAAGATCAATTATGCCTTATCCAACTCTTTTGGATTCGGGGGGACTAATGCCTGCCTCCTGTTTAAGAGATTCGAGGCCTAAACAGAATCCTGAATCGATGAAGTCCTCAATGTTTTCATTATATCTTTCCAATTTTTTACAAACATATTAATAATGGAAAACACTACTGAATTAGAAAGACGTTTTGGCTATATATTTAAAGATAAGGAGCTTCTTACAGAGGCCCTGACACACAGGTCTTTCTATTATGAGAGTCCTGATAAATCTTTTGCCCATAATGAAAGGCTTGAATTCCTCGGTGATTCTGTACTTGGATTTGTGATAGTCGAGTATCTTTTTTTATCAGACAGAAAGTTGACAGAATCTGTTATGGCTAAGATTAAATCCTATCTTGTAAAGGAGTCTGTCCTTTCTGAGATTGCTAACTCTCTTTCTCTTGGGGAATATCTCCGACTTGGAAAGGGTGAGGAAGCTACCGGAGGAAGGGCTAAAAAATCACTTCTGGCAGATACAGTTGAGGCTCTTCTTGGGGCTGTTTACCTGGATAGTGGTTATAAAAAAGTGAGAGAAGTTATTCTGAGATTGTTCAGCGACAAGCTTGATACAATCATGCATTCCACGGAATTCTCCGATTTTAAGACAGAACTTCAGGAGAAGACTCAACTTTTGTTTGGATGCCTTCCTGAATATAGGGTTGTAAAACAGGAGGGGGAAGAACACAAAAAAGTTTTTACGATAGAGGTCTTTATAGCAGGGAAGCAGTTTGGAAGGGGCACAGGAAAAAGTAAAAAAGAGGCACAAACCTTCGCTGCCAGAGAGGCCCTTTCAAGACTTCTTTCAGAAAAGGATTAGAGAGCAGTGCCTAAGGGGAGGAATGTAATATGAATCTTGAGATATTTCAATCCTGGCTCAATTCGTATGGTCGAGCCTGGGAAACGCAAGACTCCCGCGCATTAGCAGATATTTTTACGGATGAAGCCACTTATCATGCAAACCCTTTTAGTGAACCCATACGTGGTCGTTCAGCGATCCTTGAATACTGGTCAACTGTTATTCGCTCTCAGGACCAGATCCAGTTCAATTATGAAGTTCTTGCAGTCACTCAAGACATCGGTATCGCACAATGGTGGGCATCCTTTGTTCAC
>DASPRG010000141.1:0-5286 GCA_035624555.1 Thermodesulfovibrionales bacterium | reverse complement strand
GTCTCGTTGACAATTTTGTACAGGTGGACTTATAATTGATAAATTTGTTCAAACAAAGTCATCTTTTTGTTCAAGATTGCACAAAAGGCAACAAAAACTATCTCAAAAAGGAGTGTATATGAAATTACGATGGTTAGTAGTCATTAGTATTGTGCTTTTTGCAAGTTACGTTTATGCCGGAGAAGACCTTGTTTTGAAAGATCAGAAGGATAAGCTCAGTTATAGCATAGGGATGAATATAGGTAACAACTTTAAAAAACAATCTATTGATGTTAATCCGGACGTCCTCATCCAGGGGATTAAGGATGCACTTTCTGGTGGCAAGACATTGATGACTGAACAAGAAGTTAATGAGACCCTGATGAATTTTCAGAAAGAAATGATGGCTAAACAGATGGCACGCCAAAAAGAACTTGGTGAGAAGAATAAAAAAGAAGGGGAGGCTTTCCTTGCTGAGAACATGAAAAAGGAAGATGTCAAAACCCTGCCAAGCGGGTTACAGTACAAGGTAATAAAGGAAGGTGATGGAAAGACACCCAAGATAACCGATACAGTAACTGTCCATTACCGTGGCACCCTGATTGATGGGACAGAGTTTGACAGCTCTTACACTCGTGGACAACCAGCAACTTTCCCGGTTAAAGGTGTCATTGCTGGGCTTACCGAAGCCTTGCAACTGATGAAGGTTGGTTCAAAGTGGCAATTGTTTATCCCCTCTAATCTTGCTTACGGAGAGAGGGGAGCTGGGGATGATATAGGGCCCAATGCTACCCTGATTTTTGAAGTTGAGCTGGTCTCAATTAAAGAACAAGCGAGTAAAGAAGAGAAGAAAGAAGAGAAAAAACCCTGATAGTATAGACAGACATTTGTGTCCAACTTTTGGGCTAAGAAGTTACTCCCGGAGCCATATCTGAACCTGAAGAGATTCTGAACCTCAGAATCTCTTCAGGTTTAATTAAACATCAAGTTTAAGTCTACAGCTTTTGAGGGGACTAAAACGCACTTTTTCAAAAGCCTGTAAAGTTTAGTTCTTCATGAAGTTACAATTATCCTTCTGTTAATTGGATTACTTCAACTTTAACCTTGGCGATACCCTTTTCATAGAACCCAAGCCTTTTTGCAGCGCCCATACTGAGGTCAATAATTCTTTCACCAGACTCTGGATTCTCAGCGCCTGGGAATGGCCCCCTGTCATTGACCCTTACAATGATTGAACGGTTGTTCTCCAGGTTCGTGACTTTTACATGAGTTGGAAGGGGCAGATATTTATGGGCAGCAGTTAACCCATCTGGATTAAATGCCTCACCATTGGCGGTCATATAACCTCCCTTTTGCACTAAGGTCTCATAGCCGTACCATGATGCAGTTCCGGTTTCACTGTAATTTTCAGCTTCCCTGATAGACATAGGATAATAAGTCTTTCCTTTAACTGTGTAAGGAGAATTTTTAACTCTACCTAAACGAATGGCCTCTTTAGGCGGCAAACCGTCTATTGTTTCAATGTCTTTGTTAAGAAGCTGCCAGTCCAGAGGAGCTCGTACTACCTCGAAAGTAAATTCGCCAATCTTATATAAGAGTTTAGTTGTACCAGCAGTAAGTTCATAAGTTCCTTTTACTGCCCACACGCAACCTTTCACAGCCCCCTTAGTAACTTTATAAGGGGCAGTAACAATCGAGCAGCATGGCAGAACAAAATAGCAGCACATGAGAAGGAGGATGGGAAAAGATGGTGCCTTCATTGATAAAAACCACAAGTTTGGGTTACTAAGATGAAGAGTTTTTGTTTCTTGGATATTCCCCACTATGCAGGAGTTAAAAGAAATTCTAACAGTGCTTTCTGGATATGGAGTCTGTTTTCTGCCTGGTCAAAGATAGCACTCTGAGAGCTTTCCATAACTTCATCTGTAATCTCCTCACCCCTGTGAGCAGGAAGGCAGTGGAGAACTATCGCATCCTTCTTTGCACAGGAAAGGATTTTGCTGTTTAGCTGATAGCTCTTGAACTTTTTCTTCTTCTCCCTTTCCTCTTTCTCCTGCCCCATGCTTACCCAGACATCTGTATAGAGAGCATCTGCCTTATCAGCAGCCTTTTTCGGATCTCGAACTATCTTGATTTCACTTTTTGCAGTAGCCTTTGCATTTTTCACAAGACGAGGGTCAGGCTCATAACCTTTAGGACATGCAAGTGTAATGTGTATTCTCATCCTTGAGGCAGCCTCTATCAGAGAATTTGCAACATTGTTGCCATCTCCAATATAAGCGAGGCGGATGTCTTTGAGTTTCCCCTTCTTTTCAAGAATGGTCATCAAGTCTGCAAGTGCCTGGCATGGATGATGTAAATCACTTAGCCCGTTAATGATAGGAACAGAAGAACCGGACGCAAATTCAATTAACGTATCATGCTTGAAGGTCCTGATGACAACAGCGTCTAAATATCTTGATAGAACCCTTGCTGTGTCAAGGATGGTTTCCCCTCTGCCAAGCTGTATATCATTGGGATTCATATAAGTGGCCTGTGCTCCGAGCTGGTATATACCCACCTCAAAGGAGATCCGTGTCCTTGTTGATGCTTTCTCGAAGAGAAGTCCTATGCTTCTGCCGATCAAAGGGCACTTGTGCGCATCCTTGCCTGTTTTAAGTTCTAATGCCCTCTTAAGCAGAGAATCTATCTCTTCTGAGGATAGATCCCATAATCTCAGAAAATCCCTTTTCATTTCGCTCATCTCGCAAACACCTTATCGAGGATATCAACAAGGTGGTCTATATCTTTTTTCTGAACTATGAGAGGTGGCATAAATCTTAAAACGTTTCCTGCTGTATAGTTAATGAGCACACCCATTTCAAGACATGCCTTTACTATCGACTCACAGTTCCTCGTAAGTTCCATACCGATGAGGAGTCCAAGACCCCTTATTTCTACAATAAGGGACGGGAATTCTTCCTTAAGACTCCCAAGTCTCTCCTTAAAATATTCACTCATCCTGTTACACTGATCAAGGATGAATCCGTCTTCAAGGAGTGTCTCAATTGTTGCTATTGCAGCAGCACATACGAGAGGGTTCCCGCCAAATGTTGATGCATGAGTAGAGGGTTGAAAGGCAGGTGCAACCTTATCAGTTGCAAGCATGGCTCCTATGGGAACACCGCCACCAAGGCCTTTTGCTATGGTCATTATATCTGGAGCAATACCAAAATGCTCATAGGCAAAAAATTTGCCAGTCCTTCCCATACCTGTCTGGACTTCATCGAGGATGAGGAGGAGATTATGCTCATCGCAGATTTTTCTTACCTCTTTCAGGTAATCAGGGTGTGGTACCTTTACACCCCCTTCTCCCTGTATAGGCTCTAAGATTATGGCACAGGTATTTTTTGTTATCCCCTTAGATAAGGCATCAATGTCATTGAAAGGGACGTGCTTGAACCCGGGCACCAATGGTTCGAACCCCTTCTGTAATTTTTCCTGACCTGTTGCAGTAAGGGTTGCGAGTGTCCTGCCATGGAAGGAATTCTCTGCTGTGATGATCTCGAAACGATCAGGGCTGATATTGTCTTTTGCATATTTGCGGGCAAGCTTTATTGCTGCCTCATTTGCCTCAGCACCAGAATTGCAGAAAAACACCTTATCCGCAAAGGTATGCTGAACAAGTAGTTTTGCGAGTCTTATCTGGGGTCCAATGTGGTAATAATTGGAAACGTGTAGAAGCCTCTGTGCCTGCTTCTGTATTGCAACAACTACTCTTGGATGACAATGGCCGAGGATATTTACTGCAACCCCGCCAACAAAATCGAGATATTCTCTGCCGTCACTACCCCATACCTTCATGCCTCGCCCTTTTCTCAAGACGACGGGGAACCTCTTGTAAGTGTTCATGATGTAGAGGCTTGATTCATCAATGAGTTTCTTGGTTTCCATCAGGTGATAATAACGAAAAAATAATTGAAAAATCAAACAGGATTCGAATGAGAGCATCATTTTTTGCAATAAATTAGATAAGGCAGGGTATAGTATTTTCGCTTAACTTGAGTTTATTATTAATCAGGGCAAATCCTGAGCTTGTCGAAGGATGGCTCCTGGGGAGGGATTCGAACCCCCGACCAAGTGGTTAACAGCCACCCGCTCTGCCGGCTGAGCTACCCAGGAATATCTTTATAGGACTTGGTTTTCAGCTATCATCTGCCTGTCTTAAGGCAGACAGCTAAGTCACCCCAAAATAAAATTCTTTATATCAGATGCTTTGTTCTTTTGTCAATCAACGCTAAGCTCAGTAACAAACCTTGTAACGAGGTCACCAACCTCGGTTGTACTATAACCCATTTGACCAGCGGCGAGGCTCTTGAGATATTTACCTGTAACTTCCATAACAGCCTTCTCGAGGAGTTGAGATGATCTTTCTTCACCGAGATGTTCAAGCATCATTCCTCCTGCACAGATTGCAGCAAGGGGGTTAATACAATTCTTCCCTGTGTATTTTGGTGCAGAACCTCCTATGGGCTCAAACATCGAGACTCCATGGGGATTTATGTTTCCTCCTGCGGCTATTCCCATGCCGCCCTGTATCATTGCTCCTAAGTCCGTTATGATATCGCCAAACATATTATCAGTAACGATCACATCAAACCACTCAGGATTTTTCACAAACCACATGGTTATAGCATCAACATGAGCATAATCAACTTTTATATCAGGATATTCCTTAGCTACCTCATAGAATGTCCTCTCCCATAGGTCAAAGGCAAAGATAAGGACGTTTGTTTTTCCACAGAGTGTAAGTTTTTTCACTTTATTTCTTTTCTTACAGTAGTCAAAGGCAAAGCGGATACATCTCTCAACCCCCCTCCTTGTATTGATAGACTCCTGTATTGCAACTTCATAGAGAGTGCCTTTTTTCAGGAACCCACCTGCTCCTGTGTAGAGTCCTTCTGTATTTTCCCTCACAACAACAAAATCGATATCATCAGGACTTTTATTTTTCAAAGGACAGTCAACCCCTGGATAAAGCTTGACAGGTCGTAAATTAATATAAAGGTCGAGCTTGAATCTCAAATTCAAAAGGATTCCCCTCTCGAGAATCCCGGGCTTTACGTCAGGATGTCCTATCGCTCCAAGATAGAGTGCATCATATTGTTTGAGCTCTTCTACTGCACTATTAGGGAGGGTTTCACCGGTCCTCAGGTAGCGCTCGCCACCGAAATCATAATAACTGAAGGTGAGCTTAAACCCGGACTTCTGAGAAAGAGCCTCTAATACCTTGATGCCTTCCCTTATAACTTCTGGTCCTGTTCCATC
>DASPRG010000011.1:0-6876 GCA_035624555.1 Thermodesulfovibrionales bacterium | reverse complement strand
TACTTGGAGAAATAAGCATCTTAGTTAAATATTAGTATTTCCTATTACAAAAAGCAACACCCTAAAATCTTACTGCAACACATAGAATTGTGACTGAAAAGAAAACCTATTTACTAAGGAATTAAGACATAAGGCGGGATATTGCGCTATTGTTGAGAGAGAGAGAATTCTATTGTTGCAACTTGCATCGGTTGAATATTACTGATTTCAGGCGGGAAAAATTAAAAACATAGATAAAACAATGACTTTGAATGGTGAGGCCTTCTGGCACGATAGATGCATTAAGTGTAAAGAGAAAAGATAAAAGGAGGTGTAAAAGATGAAGAAGCTGACAAAAGGATTGGAAAGGCTCTTTACAGCAGCAGCGTTTGCAGAGGCTGGTGAATACGACACGGCAAGGGAAATACTCAGTGAACAGGAAAGACCCCGGGAAGTTGACCGTATATCACCCACTACGAGAGCCAGAAAAGAACTCAGAGCCCCCGGGATAAAAAGGTAAAAGATGCAGTTTTGTGTGAAAAAGGGGTTGATTGTCTTCCTGACTATTAGCCCCTTTTTCGAATTGGAGGGAGGGCATAAAGATGAGTATCTTTAAGAGATTAGACGAAAAGAAAGCAGAAGAAAAACTTCAGGCGAAAACAATAGAAGAGTTGCGGCGAATGATTACTGTGGCAAAGATGCCGTCTCATATCGAATATATCGCGAATAATGAACTTGATATGCTTTCAAAGATAAGCCCTGCAACATCAGAATATACAATAGGGCTTACCTATATTGACTATCTCGTTAACCTTCCCTGGACTAAAAAGACAGACGACAACTTTGATCTCAAAATGGCCGAAAGGATTCTGAACGAAAGGCATTATGGTCTGCAAAAAGTAAAGGAAAGAATTCTTGAACATTTAGCTGTGAAGATATTGATGGCGAGGAAAAAGTCCCGAATACTGGTTGTTGATGATGAGGAGATTGCAAGAAAGAACCTAGAACATATATTGAAAAAAGAGAATTATACGGTTATCACCGCAGCCAACGGTGTGGAAGCTATCGATAAGATGGAGACCTGCGATTTTGATGTTATTCTGACAGACATAAAGATGGAGAAAGTTAGTGGAATTCAAGTCCTTGAAAAGGCAAAGAGCAAATACCCCGACTGTAAGGTTATTATGGTTACAGGTTATGCCTCAGTCGACTCTGCCATCGAGACGCTGAAAAAGGGTGCGTTTCATTATATTGCTAAGCCCTTTAAGGTTGATGAGGTGCGGGCTACTGTAAAACAGGCTCTTGAAAAAAAGTTATCAAAAGTATCTACAAAGGGATCTGTCCTCTGTTTTGCGGGTCCTCCAGGAACAGGAAAGACCTCGCTGGGTAAGTCTATTGCAGAGGCCCTCGGGAGAAAATTTGCGAGAATTTCGCTTGGTGGAATGAGGGATGAAGCTGAAATTTGTGGCCATAGAAGAACATATGCTGGCGCAATGCCAGGCCGTATTATTGAGGAAATACGCCGTTCAAATTCTGCCAATCCCGTTATCATGCTGGATGAAGTGGACAAAATAGGGCAGGATTTTAAGGGCGACCCATCCTCTGCCCTGTTAGAGGTGCTTGACCCTGAACAGAATCAGAGTTTCACTGATCACTATCTCGATGTACCTTTTGATCTCTCAAGCGTGATGTTTATTGTAACTGCCAATATATCCGAGAACATTCAGGAGCCTCTCAGGGACCGTATGGAAGTCATAGAGTTTTCAGGCTATACCGAAGACGAAAAGGTGAATATCAGTTTGAATTATCTGGTTCCAAAGCAGATCAGTGGACAAGGTCTGTCAGACTATCTACCTTCGTTTACTGTTGATGCAATATCCAAGATCATACAGGAATATACCCGGGAGTCCGGCATAAGAAACCTTGAAAGACAGATCTCTACCATCTGCCGCAAGATAGCCACAGAGTTCGTGTACCACAAGAAAACAGTTCAAAACATAACAGTTACTCCGGATCTGGTTGAAAGATATCTCGGACCAAGAAAATACTACAGTGAGGTTACAGACACAAATAACAGGGTTGGTGTTACTACAGGTCTGGTATGGACCGAAACAGGTGGTGATATTATCTTTGTAGAGGCAGCAAAGATGAAGGGAGATAAACAGCTTATTCTGACTGGATCCCTCGGAAGTGTAATGTGTGAGTCTGCCCAGGCAGCTCTGAGTTATATAAGAAGCAATGCGTCATATCTGAATGTCCCGGAGGATTTCTTTGAGCACCAGGACATTCATATCCATGTTCCTGCCGGAGCTATTCCAAAAGATGGGCCCTCTGCAGGAGCGACTATCGCAATCGCCCTTATTTCACTTTTGACTGGAAAGCCTGCCAGGAGGGATGTGGCTGTAACAGGAGAGCTGACTTTAAGTGGAATAATTCTGCCTGTTGGAGGAATTAAGGAAAAGATGCTTGCCGCACGACGGGCGGGAGTGAAAGTCGTGGTATTACCACTCAAGAATAAGGTTGATCTGGAAAATCTTCCAGAAGATGCCAGAAAAGGGTTAGGGGTGCACCTGGTGGACAGGGTTGAGGAGGTTGTTGATTTGGTGTTAATGTATAAGGTAGCTCTAAGTGAGGAGGAAAAGGTTGTACCACCAGTTAGATATGGTTCTCGATGTACTACAGAATGTCAGTCAGGTATCCTTGCTCGCAAGGTTTCTGAAAAGGTTACCGAAAAAAGAACCGAAGGTTATGATTTCAAGGAACATTGAATGAGCGGGAAAGGGTTGAATATGAAAGAATTGATGAAAAAGTTTGAAGATACCTTAACTGCTGCTACCTTCGCACAGGCAGGAGAGACTGATAAGGCAAGAGAAGTATTTAAAGAGAGGAGGAGGGTGTTGCTCGCCCTTCGGGAAGAGGAAATAGAGAGCAAAGTTCTAAAGTACGCGATGAACACGAGTAAAAGGATCGGAGCAGATCTGGATATTTTGTACATCTCATCGAGTAGTTCACCTGAGGCTCCAATACTTACGGAGTTCTTTTCATTGCTGGAGAAAGAAGGAATAGAATACAGGCTGGTCCGGAGAAGTGGGCGTTTGAGAGAAGAGATTAGAAATTACACAGAATCTGAGAGGGGAATCCATTTCGTAGTTGTTGAATCACTTGCAGTCGACCGCTGGAATAAAGAAGAAGGGCTTTCTGAAATAGTGGATAAAATGAAGTGCCCGTTAGTAGTAGTAGATATACCTTAAGAAACGACGCTTGTAATAAAGTAGACCTGCTTGTGGTTTAGTTGCCTGGTCGTAATGTCGTAATATAGGGAAGAAATCGAGATTAATTCTAATAAGGAGGAAGAAGAATGGCAACAAAGAAAAGTGGTATTAAGAAGAAGCCCTATGGAAAGGCGATACTCTTCGGGCTAATAGCATCAGTGCTTTATGTAGTACTGCTAACGCATCAGGATCTGATTAACACAAATTTTACTCGTGGAGGGTTGTATGCACTTCTACCCATAGCAACAGCATTTATCTTCTCATTTTTCCACGGGTCATTTACAGGTGCTTTCTGGACTGTACTTGGAATTGAGGCAAAAAAGAAGAAGGAGGTAAAATGACATGCACGATATTGTGGGAGCAGCAGCAAACTTCATAAATCTGGATACAACAAAGATACTTTACTTATTCTTTGTCGGATTTGTCGGGGGTCTTGTAAGCGGATTTATCGGTTCAGGTGGAGCTTTTGTTCTTACCCCAGGCATGATGAGCCTGGGAGTTCCTGGTCTTGTTGCAGTGGCAAGTAACATGTGCCACAAATTTCCAAAGGCGCTTGTGGGAGCTCTAAAACGCGCTAAATACGGTCAGGTTGATGTCAAGCTTGGGTTGGTTATGGGAGTTTCTGCTGAGGCTGGTGTCTTGTATGGTGCTCAAATACAGGAAAATATAAAGAGGGCATGGGGAGATGCAGGTTCCAATCTGTATGTCAGTGTGTCTTTCGTGGTAGTCCTCGGCATTGTGGGTACTTATGTGCTGCTTGATGCATTCAAGACTCATAAGTCAGGGAATGCAGATGCAGAAGAGAAAGTAACTAAGCTTGCACGATGGGTACAATCTATCAATATTCCTGGTACAATGGTATATTTCAAGAGCCTTAATACACGTGTTTCTATATTATTCACCCTGCCTCTCGGCTTTGCCACTGGTATGCTGGCAGCCACAATTGCAGTTGGTGGTTTTGTTGGTGTTCCTTCCCTGATTTATGTTCTTGGTGCCCCGAGTCTTATGGCTTCAGCAACAGAACTGGTAATCGCATTTGTTATGGGAATGGGTGGTTCTTTCAAATACGCCCTACACGGTCTTGTTGACATCCGTCTTGCAATGATAATCCTCGCCGGCTCTCTCTTTGGAATTCAGTTAGGTGCTATTGGTACTACATATGTAAAGCCTGTCATGATTAAGATAGTAATGGGTTCCATTATGGTTATAGTGCTGTTCAGCCGCGCTTTGATGGTTCCTGTTTATTCAGCACAGTTGAAATTGATTAACCCCCTGAGTGAAGGTTTAGTTAAGACACTCAAAACTACAAGTTTTGGTATAATGATATTTGCCCTCTTATTCGGTGCCGGTATCATCCTCGTGAGCCTATGGAAGGGACTGAGGTCTGAGCGTAAAACCACTACAAAGGAGGCCCTTGAACATGGGAAAGTATTATAAGAAGATACTCATTGCAGTAGATGGCTCAGAATCAAGCATGCATGCATTGAAGGAATCTATTAAACTTGCCAACAACGAACAGAGTTGGATAACAGTTCTCTCGGTAATCCCTACATATGAGGGAGATCTGGGTGCAACGTGGCTGACGAATGTAAAAGAGGCTATGGCAAAACCCTGCAGGATTGCTCTCTTAGAAGCAGAGAAGTTAGCAAAGGATGAAAAGGTATTGATAAAGACCGTTTGCGAGGAAGGTGAAATATACGAAAGGATTGTTGACCTTGCTGATGCTGAAAACTGTGATTTGATTGTGATGGGAAGGAAGGGGATATCCGGACTTGAAAAGGTGCTTGTTGGTAGCGTTACTGCTAGGGTTATTGGTCACACCCAGAGAGATGTGCTTGTAGTGCCAAAGAGCACCGCCATAGAGTGCAAAAGCGTTCTTTTTGCTACAGACGGCTCAAAATACAGTGAGGCTGCGACAAATAGAGCGATTGGTTTTGCGAAATCTTATGGCAGTGAGTTTAAGGTAATCTCTGTTGTTGATGTGACAGAGGAGTTTATGGCTCGGGCACCAGGGGCACTTGAAGATCTTGTCAAGAAGGCAAAGGATGTAGTAGAGGATGTTAAGAAAAAGGCTTCCTCAGAAGGAGTCAAGGCTGAAGGCATTGTGCGGGAAGGTGAAGCATACAAGGTAATAACAGACACTGCCAGTAGGGAAAAGGCCGGGATTATTGTTGTGGGAAGTCACGGCCGAACAGGGCTGAGAAGACTTTTAATGGGAAGTGTTACAGAGAAAGTAATAGGTTATGCACCTTGCCCAGTTCTTGTAGTTAAGCCTTAGAGATATAATAAATAGAACAAATAAAAAGCCCCTGTAGAAATTGAGTTGGTGGGGCGTGACGGTGGATATGGCCGTGGAGAACTTGCCCAGGCATTGGATGTGACATACGTCTGTACGGGATGGAAAGAGACCAAGGCCGTCAAGAGCAAGGCACAGGTGTGGGTTTTTCAGGCATTACAGGACATCAGAAACCGTTTGTCTTTTCATCTCACAGGTATTGATTCAGAAAATGGCTCTGAGTTTATCAACACGGCAGCACTGAAAAGGACATTCACGAAACTGTAGTAGAAACTTGTAAAGATGGTGTATCTTAGGGAAACACTCGAAAAGCAGCATATAGATGACAGATTTTTACGTGAGGCAACAGCCACATTAGATTTTGATGGGTTTATCATCCTGGATAGTAACAGCCTTTTTTATCCTGACTCACGGTATTTACAGTGAGGTCGGGGAGGAAACCTCCTTTTTAATACGATTACCAATGGGAAAGGCATGGTTATGGGTATTGCAAAGATATTGATTGTTGATGATGAAAAGGTAACCATGAAAAACCTTGAACATGTTATGAAAAAAGAGGGCTATGAGGTCGTAGGAACCGAGAGCGGGAAAAATGCCCTGAAACTTCTTGATGAATCCCAATTTGATGTTGTCCTCACTGACTCAAAAATGGAGGAGGTAGACGGACTACAGATACTAAAGAGATGCCGCGAGCTGTATCCTGACACAGAGGTAATAATGATAACAGGTTACGCAACTCTCGAATCAGCAATTTATGCTATGAAACAAGGTGCATTCTACTATATCGCAAAGCCTTTTAAACTGGATGAGGTACGAAAGGTTGTGAAGGAGGCTGTTGAGAAAGTAAGACTAAAGAAGGAAAATATAGCACTTCTGGATGCAAAGAGTTCTCTTGAACGTGCAGTTGAAGAGGCAGTAGAAAAAATAAACGAGAAGCATGCACAACTTATAGCAGCTGAAAAACTCGCAATACTTGGGACATTTGCTGCGGGTGTGGCGCATGAAATAAATAACCCCCTTGCCATAATCAACGAAAAGGCGGGCTTAATGAAGGATATTCTTGAAATGTCAGATAATTATAAGCATAAGACAAGGTTTTTAAATTTACTGGATGCGATATTTGAAAGCGTAAATCGCTGCCGAAGAGTTACCCATCGCATTTTAGGATTTGCACGAAAAACAGAAGTCTCCATCGAAATCTTTGACATCAATGATATTATAAAACATTCAACCGTATTTCTCGAAAAAGAGATTTTATACAAGAACATTCGTTTAGAGCTGAACCTCAAAGAGAATCTTCCAAAGGTTAGGAGTGATAAAGGACAGCTT
>DASPRG010000125.1:0-2801 GCA_035624555.1 Thermodesulfovibrionales bacterium | reverse complement strand
TTAGAAGATATCCTGAACACTGACCAGCGTCCGAAGATAGAGGACTTTGGTGAATATATGTTTGTCGTCTTAAAAATGTTCTCTTATGATGATAAAAGCAGTGAAATCCTTACAGAGCAGGTAAGCCTCATCCTGGGAGCTAATTTCGTTCTTTCTTTCCGGGAGAATGTGGACAATGTTTTCAATCCGATCAGGGAGCGAATAAGGAGTGGTAAAGGCAAAATAAGAAAGATGGGGGCTGATTACCTGGTCTATGCCCTGTTAGATGCAATTGTTGACAACTACTTTATCATCCTGGAAAAAATCGGAGAACAGATAGAGTTCCTGGAAGAAAAGTTGGTCATTAACCCTGTACCAGAAACCCTGAGTATTATCCATAGATTAAAACGAGAGATGCTATTTTTCCGAAAGTCTGTCTGGCCTCTGCGTGAAGTAATCAGTGTCCTGGAGCGAGGAGAGTCTCAATTGATAAAGGGCTCGACAAAGATATTCTTCAGAGATGTTTATGATCACAACATTCAGATTATTGACACAATAGAAACGTTACGGGAGATGCTTTCCGGAATGCTTGATATTTATCTCACAGGAATCAGTAACAGGTTGAATGCAGTTATGAAGGTGTTAACAATCATTGCTACGATATTTATGCCCCTCACGTTTCTTGCTGGAGTTTATGGTATGAACTTTAAATTTATGCCGGAACTTGAGTGGCGCTGGGGTTATCCTCTCATTTTGCTTGTCATGATTGCTATCGGCATCTTAATGCTGTTTTATTTCAAAAGAAAAAAGTGGTTATGAGGATTAAGTCCTTTTAGCGACTTGCTGTGGAGGTATTGACAATGAGTGAAGGGAATAACGTAATTGTTACTTCAGCTGACAAAATCCCAAAGAAAACTGTACAAGCAGGCTCAGGTACCTCGATGCAGGTTCTTATTGGACCTGGCGATGCTTCAAACTTCGTGATGAGACGGTTCATTATGGAGCCTGGCGGAGGTATGCCAAACCATACAAACACTGTTGAACACGAGCAATTTGTACTCAGGGGACGTGCTAAGATTGGAATCGGAGAAGTCGTCTATGAGGTAAAAAGAGGCGATGTCGTATTCATCCCAAAGGGCATTCCGCATTGGTATAAGGCAGAAGGAGATGAACCTTTTGAATTCCTTTGTGTAGTTCCTAATGCACCCGATCATATCGAGATCCTTGAGAGAAAGTGATAAGAATGAAGATTGTGGCATAATTACAAAAAACGGTGTCCGTAAATAGCAAATTATATTTTGGGTAAAGTACCATTTAAGCCACAAGATTTTTAGATAATAACATGCTTTTAAGAAGCAATAACATTTTATCAGTTTTTTCATTAACGGACATGTTTCTATGATTATATCGCCACACATATTCTGCAAGATACAGGGGAAGACGTTCTTTCCGAATTCCTCCCTTTGCTGCAAGTCTTCTCTTAAGATATCCCCAGAATCCTTCAAGTCCATTTATATGATTACCCTTCTTATCAGAATACTCACCCTTGCCATGTTCTACCAGGCGATGTACATAGCCTTTAGCAGCTATTCCCGTATAACTCTTCCATGTATCAGAGCATACTGTGGAACCTGGCTTTACACGCTGCTTTATAAGAGGGATAAGGGTCTTTGCTTCGACATCGGGGACGATCTCTGCCCACACCTTCCCTTTGCGACATAGGATCCCAAACACTGGTGTCTTCTGAGTTCCTCTTCCTCTTTTTGCAAGACCGATCTTCTGAGATCTCCGTTTGTTTTTCCATTGTCCTCCAAGGTATGTTTCATCAATCTCAACCGTTCCACTGAATACAGCAGGAATATCACTCGTCATAACTCTTCTGACCATCAGCAATGCTCTCATGACTCTCTTTCTCTCAAGTCCTGTTTCCTGAGCAATGTCATGGCTCGGAAGACCCTGAAAAAACGTCATCAGCAGAGAGTACCATTGCGATTCCCTCAATCTAAGGGGCAAACGATCTGGTTGCCACTCGTATTTGCATCGCAGACAACGCCGTTTTTGCCTGCGAATTACATAGGTTCCCGAGTAATTGCATTGAGGACATTTATGTCGTTTTGTCATGCCACCAATGTATCATATTTGGTGGCTCGAATGGGACTTTACCCTTGTTTTTAATACTTACAATTCATTCTGAGTGCGTGTTTGCAAGTGAACATCGCACCCTATATGAAGTATCCAGGATGCGTAGTTGGTGAAGAAAGTGATAAAAGTTTAAACCTCTCGATTCTGCAGACTCGTAGGTGGAACAAATAGCCAATACTATATCCACCATTCTCAACTATAGTTTTATGAGTAGCCCATTTTATGAAGCAGTTTCTGTCTTAAGAATACTCTCTAAGCGCTGAACGACAGGAGGGTGAGAATAATAAAATGCTGCATACAAGGGATGGGGATAGAGGTTTGAAAGATTATCCTTGGAAAGTTTTATCAGTGCCCTTGAAATAGTTTCCTTATTACCTGTTAATTCATATGAGAAGCGATCTGCTTCTTTCTCAAACTGTCTTGAAATGTAATTGCCCAGAGGAATAAAAGGGAAAGAGACAATACTTCCTATAAAACCCAGTATGACAATTTTTGCGAAGAATGTGTCAGGTTCAATCTGGAACAAATTTGTAAGCAGGTCTGTTTGAAGGATCCTGAAGGAGATATAAATTGCGATGAGAGAGGCAATTTCAGAAAGGATGATAAGTTTCAAAACATGTTTCTTCTTCCAGTGACCTGCCTCATGAGACAGCACAGCAAGGACTTCATCGTGGTCCATC
>DASPRG010000062.1:0-2099 GCA_035624555.1 Thermodesulfovibrionales bacterium | reverse complement strand
AATTCAAACCGAGGCTGGAGATATTTCCGGATATATTGCTACCAATGTTATATCTATCACAGATGGACAGATATTCCTTGAGACAGAACTCTTTTACGGTGGTGTAAGACCCGCAATTAATGCCGGTCTTTCCGTCAGCCGAGTTGGTGGTGCTGCACAAACGAAGGCAATGAAACAGATTGCAGGAATGCTCAGGCTCGACCTTGCACAGTACAGAGAGCTTGCTGCTTTTGCACAATTTGCCTCTGATCTTGACAAGGCAACCCGTGCCCAGCTTGAAAGGGGTAAGAGGATGGTTGAGCTCCTGAAGCAAGGCCAGTATGTCCCGATGCCAATTGATGATCAGATAATACTTATATATGCTGGAACACAGGGATTCCTCGATGACCTGCCAATTGAAGCACTAAAGCCTTTTGAGGAAGGTTTCCTCAGGTATATACGGGCTGAAAAGCAGGATCTCAAAAAGGAATTAAGGGAAAAGATGGCATTGGATGATAACCTTAAGGCAAAGATGACTGAGGCCGTAACAACCTTTAAAAAGACATTTCAACCATAAATAATAAGTGGGAAGTAAGAAATGGAAATAAGAGGCATGGAGGATAGATGGCTACCTTAAGAGATATAAGAAAGAAAATAAAGGCCATCCAGAGTACCAAGAAGATTACAAAGGCAATGAAGATGGTGGCTGCTGCAAAGTTGAGGAAGGTCCAGGACAGGATGCTGAATTTTAGACCCTATGCGACAAGCATGCAAACAGTTCTTTCTAACCTGGCAAGGGTTGCGGAGCGGGAGCTACACCCTATCCTTGCTATCAGGCCAAGAAAGACTGTCGAGGTCCTTGTGATGACCTCTGACAGGGGCCTCTGCGGGGCCTTTAATGCAAATATTCTGAGGAATGCAACGCAGTATATTGATTCCTTAAAAAGAGAAGGTTTCGAATTAAGCTTCAGTTCGGTAGGAAGGAAGGCCCGTGATTACTTCCGCCGGAGAAATTTAACGACGAGGAAATCCTGGGTCGGGCTCTCCGGAAGGATAACTTATACTAATGCTCAAGAGATTGCAGCGGATATCATAGAGAATTATACAAACGAGACCATAGATGAGGTTGTTCTCATTTATAATGAATTTAAGTCCCTTGCTACACAAAAACTTTCTATTGTGAAACTTCTCCCTATAGTTGAATTGGAGACTGAAGGGGCTGCAGAACATGCCCAGCTTCCTGGAGATTTTCTCTATGAACCTTCTGCTGAGATTCTTTATGGAAGATTATTACCGAAATATATTGAGATTCAGATATACAGGGCGCTCCTTGAGTCCTCAGCTGCTGAAGAGGCTGCAAGGATGAGTGCTATGGAGAATGCCTCAAAGAACTGTGATGACCTCATAGTTAAGACAACACTTATCGCCAACAAGTTGAGACAGGCAGGCATAACAAAAGACCTGATGGACATTGTCGGTGGTGTCGAGGCACTGAAAGCGAAGTAATAAAGTATCTTTAAATAGAGATTTAATTTAGAGAATAGGGGGTTACAAGGTATGGAGAATATAGGAAAAGTTTCGCAGGTCATAAGTGTCGTTGTTGATGTAGAATTCGAAAAGGAGTTACCTGATATCCTCGATGCCATGAGGATAGATGAACCAGGAGACCCTGCAAAGGGGATACCGGAAATGCATCTTACCCTTGAGACGGTTGCCCATCTCGGTGAGAATAAGGTGAGGGCTCTCGCAATGGGTTCAACAGATGGTCTTGTAAGAGGTATGAAGGTTGTTGATACGGGTCAGCCCATAACAGTCCCCGTGGGGAAACCTGTTCTCGGGAGATTGATAAATGTTCTGGGTGAGCCTATTGATGAGGCAGGTCCTGTAGGGGAGTCTGAGCGCTCGCCAATTCATAAAACGGCGCCTACGTTTACAGAGCAGATAGCAACAACAGAGCAGTTTGAGACCGGAGTTAAGGTCTTTGATCTTTGTGTCCCCTTTGTTAAGGGCGGCAAGATGGGGATGTTTGGAGGTGCTGGTGTCGGCAAGACAGTTATCATTATGGAGATGATCCATAACATAGCAATGAAGCATGGTGGTGTTTCAGTCTTTGCAGGTGT
>DASPRG010000077.1:0-5104 GCA_035624555.1 Thermodesulfovibrionales bacterium | reverse complement strand
AGGAGTTTTCTGATTCGTTTGTCTGCCCTGACAATCTCATCTACATCGTCACCTGTGATCTCCCATGTGTATTTATCCTCTGCTGAGCGCCTAAGTTTGATTCTAACAGGTTTTCTGGGCTTTACCTGCTGGATTTCGGGCTGTTTTTTTACTGGTAAGCTTTTGGTATCTTCGGAAAAAACTGAACTGAAAATAAAAACAAGAGATAGAGATAAGACTGATAATAAGAGAAAAATTTTTTTCACAAACAATCTTAATAACTCCTGTATTTATTGGTTATCGGAAAGCGCCTGTCTCTTCCAAAGGCCCTCTGGGTTATCTTTATCCCGGGAGGTGCCTGTCTTCTCTTGTATTCACTTGTATCGACCATCCTTACAACCTTCTGTGCTGATTCAACATCACAGCCGAGAGACAATATTTCCTCAAAACCTTTATCAGCCTCTATATAGGCCTTTAGTATTGGGTCTAACAGGGAATAAGGTGGAAGGGTATCCGTATCCTTCTGGTTTGGCTTCAACTCTGCTGAAGGCTCTTTCCATATAACCCTTTCAGGTATGACAGCTTTCCCCTTTTGTATATTTTTCCATCTGCAGAGTTCATATACCATTGTCTTTGGCACATCCTTTATGACAGCGAACCCACCTGCCATGTCACCATAAAGAGTAGCATATCCAACGCTCATCTCCGATTTATTTCCTGTGGTCAGGACAAGCCATCCGAATTTATTCGAGAATGCCATGAGTATATTGCCTCTTATCCTTGCCTGGATATTTTCTTCTGTTACATCTTCTTGTAGTTCATGAAACTCCTTTTTCAGGGCACCGAGATAACTCTGTAAAATACCATCGATGGGCACCTCTATGAGCTTTATTCCCAGATTACCTGCAAGGGAATACGCATCTTCCCTGCTTTCCTTCGAAGTATATGGTGAAGGCATAAAAAGACCAGTTACGTTTTCCCTGCCGATTGCATCTACTGCAATGGCTGATACAAGAGAAGAATCAATACCACCACTCTGACCAATTACGACACCTTTAAAGCCATTCTTCCTGATGTAATCAGACGTACCGAGTACAAGTGCCTCATAAATCTCTTCTAATGGTTCAAGAACTTTATACTCAACTGACGAAAGACGTGGCACTGATCGTCCTTCATGTAATTTTTCCTCAACAGGTATGGTAATCTCTTCAAATGCGCCCTTTTCAAGTTTCATCACTTCCTGTCTCCTGCGAGGTGCATGAAGTCTCTTCATCTGCACAGCATCGAGATTCAGGTCAGCAATAATCAGATCTTCCTTGAATGGTTTTCCCCTTATGATGACATTACCATTTGGGTCAAGGATAAGGCTGTCACCATCAAAGACAAGTTCGTCCTGTCCTCCGACAGTATTCAGATAAGCTACAATGGCTATGCTGTCTGAAGCCCTCACAGAAAGCATATTTTCTCTGAATTTATTCTTGCCGATACGGTATGGAGATGCATTAATATTGATTATCAGCTCAGCTCCTGCAAGAGCCTGAATCCTCGCAGGACCATCTGGGTACCAGATATCTTCGCATATGTTGACACCTAAACAGACATCACCAATCTTATAGATTGGACATTTCGTACCTGCCTGGAAATAACGGACTTCATCAAAGACACCATAGTTTGGAAGATACATTTTGTGGTAAGTACCAACAAGCTTCTTGTTGTATATTACTGCCGCTGCATTATAGATATCATCACTTCTATCAACAAAGCCAACTATTGCGGTGATGTCTCTTACCTTCTTCTGAACTTTTTTAAGGGCTTCGAGGTTGTCTTCTATGAAATGAGGCTTCAGTAGGAGGTCTTCGGGTGGGTAACCTGTTATCGCAAGCTCAGGGAATACAACGATCTGAGCACCTCTTTTCCCTGACTCTTCAATGTAGTTAATAATCTTTGAGACATTTCCTCTAAAATCCCCAACGGTAGGATTAATCTGTGCAAGGGCAATTCTCAAAGTCCTCATCGTTACTCCTATCCACCTCTTCAGATCATCCTTAAAGGATATGAGGTTGTGCTTATTATAGCATTAGAGTGCCATTTCAACAAAAACTAATTATTCACAAAAACAGGATTCAAGGGGCCAAGGGGTCAAGGATTCAAGGGTTCCAGTTAATATTTCTCTTATTGTATAATCACGTCAATATCTGGCAACTTTTCTTTAATCGCTTCTTCAATACATCTATTGTCGCAATGGATACATGGGCCACCACAATATATTACTGCCCTGTTATCCTTAAATTCTATTAATTCTGCACAACTATCATGCGCTGTTAAAATACATTGCAAGCTATTCAGAATTTTTCTTATCTTTTCTTCAGTATCATTAGCTGATTTCTCATACATAGATCATCTCTCTTTAAAAGAAAACCCTATCAAACTCTCTTAATCATATCAAATTTTCTTCAGTACCCGTAGCAGAAACAAACTTGGAGCTGTTTCATTGGTAGCAGCCTGGGTTACTCACCGGGACTTACCTGATGCTGGAAAATGCATATGCATATGCAATTTTTCATTGACAATAAAGTTTCTCCATCATACATTAATCTATAGGACTTCATACCCTTCACTGACAAACCACCAAACAAGGAGGGGGGAAGGAGTTGTTTCATGGCTATTTTATACAAAGAATTAATCGAATTAAGAGATAAGGTCTTACGACTTGGCTCAATGGTCGAACAAGCAATACAAGATTCTGTAAAATCCCTTGTTGAGAGAAAGAGCGACCTTGCAAAAAAGGTTATCAAAAGAGATCAACAGATTAATTCTCTGGATATAGAAATTGACAAAGAGAGCATAAAACTTTTAGCTCTTGGGCAACCAAAGGCAAGAGACCTAAGATTCATAGCAACTACTATGAAAATAACAACTGACCTTGAAAGAATAGGAGATCTATCTGTGAATATTGCTGAAAGAGCGATAGAGTTAAATAAAGAACCTCAATTAAAACCATACATAGATATCCCTCGTATGGCTGAGATTGTTCAGGAAATGGTGCGAGATTCTCTTGATGCCTATGTGAAAGGCTGTACAAGTTTGCCTTATAAAGTTTTAAAGGTAGAAAATGAAATAGACAAACTTATGGAACAGGTTTTTAATGAACTTCTTTTCTTCATAATAAAAGATCCCCACACTACATCACGAGCAATCAGGATTAGCCATGTCGCAAAATATCTCGAGCGTATTGCTGATCATGCTACAAACATTGCAGAGATGGTTATCTACATGTGCAAAGGTAAATTTGTAAGACATGTAGGTGTGGACTGAACAGCAAATGTTTTAATTAACAGAATTGATTCAAAAAAGAAGAGTTGAAATATTTGCAGCACAGTGAATACGAAAGGCGGATATTTTTTGTTGAAGTATTAGGATGAAAATACAAACATATGCGTTGATCCTTTCGGTATTAGTCCTTTGCGGATGCGCAGGCATGAATGTATCGCTTCTGCCGGAAACGAAGCCGCTTGAAGAAAAGGTTATGGAAGGGTCTGGCAAGCCCAAAATACTTCTCATGGATTTAGACGGTCTGATCTCTTTCAAGGAGGAAAAGGAAAGTCTGCTGGTGAAGAGGCCGTCGAAGGTCGCTTTTTTCAGGGAAGCTCTTCTCAAAGCAGGGGAGGACCCAGACATTATAGGCATAATAGTAAGGATAAATTCCCCGGGAGGTAGTGTAGCCGCGAGCGACACGATATACCATGAGATCATGAGCTTTAGGCAGAAGAGAAATATTCCTATTTATGCTTTTATCATAGAGCTTGGAGCCTCGGGCGGCTATTACGTTGCCTCCGCAGCCGACCGTATCATTGCAAGCCCTACGTCAGTCACAGGCAGCATCGGCGTTGTAGCAATGAAGATTAACATCGAGGGGCTTCTTTCGAAGATAGGGGTTTCGGACGAAACTTACAAGTCAGGTCCGAAAAAAGACTTTTGGTCGCCCTTTCGGCCGAGCACGCCAGAGGAGAAGAAGATGCTTCAAGACATAATCGACAAGCTTTATGCCCGTTTCGTCAATGTAGTCTACGCAAACAGGCAGAATCTCCTTAGTGTGCAGGAGGTGAAGAATCTTGCCGACGGGCGCATACTAACGGCAGGCGATGCACTAGAGGCAAAACTTATAGACCAGGTGGCCTATCTGGATGAAGCGGTCGACGCTATGAAGAAAGCACTCAACATCGAGCAGGCCAAAGTGATAACCTATATCCGTCCTAACGCCTTCAGATCAAACATATATTCCGAAATGCCTCTGCAGGGACCGAGCATAATAAATCTGATTTCGATAAGCGCTGAAGAAATCTCTCTTCTTTCTGGTGTCCAGTTCATGTATCTCTGGAATCCATAGTAGTTCCTGAATTAGTCTGCCCCAATTGTCAAAAAAGAGACCGTACCTTAGTGGGGTCTCGAATCTCGTACTAAAGCGGACTTGACAATGTAAAATTCCGGGTGATAGTCTTCAAACCTAATAGATACGACTAACAGAAAGCAAAAATAGAATTACGTCTTACCCAACCGTTTAGAAATCTGATGGCTTATGAGTCGAGATACCTCTTCATCGCCAAGAATACCAACTCGAATCTTCACTGTAGTAGTGTCTGGGCTCGCAGGTTTCAGATTGAGTTTGACCTTGGTTCCATCAGCTTTCGAGGCTTCGATGACTCCTTCTGTTGCATCTTTCTGGGTGCTGTTGACTTTTATTTCCAAGTCGTTTAAAGCAGCCAGGGTAGCATCCCAGGTTTGATTCAGGGTGGCGGCATAAGTGGTTTGGAGTTCGCCTTTGATATAAGCGACTGTGCCTGCTCCAGCACCTGCACCAATGACGGCGGCGACACAGCCCTGCAATATGAATATTGAAGAAAAAAGTAGCAGTGCAATCCTCTTCATTACTACCATCTCTCTATCCTCCATTCATCATATTTGTTCTATAGCTTCAGGGAAAATCTTATCACAATTATGTTGAAAAGTCATGATTTAAATGGGACTATGAGACCTACAGCTTTGAAGACCAGGGCCTACCTCCATCAATAGAACCACTGTAAATTAGAAATCCCAACTATTTTTTGATTTATCAACAACGAATGTT
>DASPRG010000050.1:0-2901 GCA_035624555.1 Thermodesulfovibrionales bacterium | reverse complement strand
CCCCTTAAATCCTTAACTCCTTCATTCCTTGATATATAATAGAGAAACTACATATGCTTTGGAGGAGTTCATGACTCACATTCCAAGTCCAAGCTACAGCATAACGATACGGCTGGAGATCGAGAGCCGAATCGGAATGTTCGCAAAGATAGCGACAGCTATAAGCCAGGCTGGCGGTGATCTCGGTTCCATTGATATTGTCCGCGTTGAAAAAGGGAAGATAATCAGGGATGTTACCGTTAATGCACGGGATGAAGAACACGAGAGAGAAATTGTAAAGTCTATTAGGGATATACCTGGAGTAAAGGTCCTCAGAGTTATGGACCGTACCTTTTTTGCTCACCAGGGTGGCAAGATTGAGATTCACAATAGAATCCCTCTGAGAAATAGAGAGGACCTCTCGAAGGCTTATACACCTGGAGTGGCAAGAATCTGCATTGATATCCATGAAAATAAGAGACACGCATACCGTTACACGATTAAGGGGAACTCTGTTGCTGTGATAACAGATGGTACAGCCGTTCTCGGCCTTGGTGACATCGGGCCAGAGGCGGCATTGCCTGTTATTGAAGGCAAAGCCATGATCTTTAAGGAATTCGCTGGAATTGACGCCTTCCCAATAGCTCTCAAAACTACAAACGTAGAGGAAATAGTAAATACGATCAAAAGTATTTCTCCCACATTTGGAGGTATAAGCCTTGAGGATATTTCTGCTCCCCGATGTTTTGAGATAGAAAAAAGATTGAGGCAGGAACTTGATATTCCTATCATTCATGATGACCAGCACGGAACTGCCGTGGTTGTTCTTGCTGCTCTCATAAATGTTTCCAGATTACTAAAAAGGAAGATAGATACATTTAAAGTAGTTATAGTTGGTGCGGGTGCAGCAGGTACAGCTACTGCTCTCATGCTTTCAGCTTATGGAGTAAGAGATATCGTCGTCTGCGACAGGGCAGGTGCAATTTATAAGGGAAGGAGACAGAACATGAATCCCTATAAAAGGGCACTTGCAAAAAAAACTAATCCAAGAAAGGTCAGAGGTAGCATATCTGATGCAATGGAAGGAGCAGATGTCTTTATAGGTCTTTCATCTCCAAATATCATAACTCAAAGTGATGTCAAGAAGATGTCAAAGAAACCAGTGATATTTGCTCTTGCCAATCCAGAACCGGAGATAGCACCAGAGGATGCCCTTCCACTCGTCAGTGTTCTTGCAACAGGAAGGTCTGACTATCCGAACCAGATTAATAACATGCTCAGCTTTCCTGGTATTTTCAAGGGGCTATTAGAGGTAAAGGCACAGGGCGTAAACGAAGAGATCAAATTTGCTGCTGCCCGTGCCATTGCCTATACGATAGAGGATGACGAAATAGCTGAAGACTACATCATTCCAAGCATCTTTGATAGAAAAGTGGTTGTCTCTGTTTCCCATGCTGTAGCTGAAGTAGCAAAGACAACAGGGATTGCACGTCATTAAAAAAGGGTTCAAGGATTCGAGGGTTCCAGGGTTCAAGTAAACAGCCCTAAACTAATGTAAACGCATTATATAAAGTGTCATTGCGAGGCGAAGCCGAAGCAATCTCATGTTTATAGAATAAGATTGCCACGCTCCCGTTGGTCGCTCGCAATGACAATGTATCAGCATTTAGTGCGTTATCTATAATTGGGAGAATAACCTTTTTATTTATAAAAACTATTTTGTCTTTTTCTTTGCTGTTTTTCCTAGTATTTTTGTTCCGGTCTTCTTCGCTGATTTTTTCTGCTCTTCTGCAAGGCGTGCCATCACAACCCTTTCTGCTTCAAGCCAGTTGTCAAGGTCACGACCATCAATATATCCACTCTTTTCGTAAAGTTCATATGCCACTTTTGCTATTTCTTCATACAGATCCATTTGCCACCTCCGTTTTTATATATAAATCATTTGATCTTAAAAAGCAATACAATTACCAATCCCCTCATGAAGCATCTTGACTTCGTACCCCTTGACTTCATACCCTAAGTAAAGTTATTTTAATAACCTTAACAAAAAGCTGCACTCAGAACGATTTGCTTTAAAGTCTTCATGGGTGTCACAAGCAGGTCTATCTGCAAGCTCAGATGGGCAATTCTTTATGACAAGAAATAGGGTCAATGACCCGGAAGGAGGTGTTTATGCCAAAACCAGTAGTTAATGAAGAAGCATGTGAGGGTTGTGGCTCATGCCAGGAGCTATGCCCTGAAGTATTCGTGGTTCAAGACGATGGAAAGGCACATGTTATCGGCCCCGACAAATGCAACACCTGCAATTGTCAGGAGGCTGTTGACTTATGCCCTGTTCAGGCAATTACCCTCGAATAGGAAAGACAAATTGGGGATTCAAGGTGTCAAAGATTGTCACCATCATCCTTTCACCTACAACTCAAAACTTGGCTCCTTGAATCCTCATTTCTTTTCGGCCTACCAAACTGCAGCTTGAAAATACCTTTAAACATAATTTTTGTTCTGTGTAGTTTCCCCTTCCCCTTAATCTTATACAACCATTGTGCACTAAATTACTAATAAGGTCATAAGAAGGTCATAAATATGAAAGCATTGATTGTAAAATCCCTCCTATCCTCCTCTACGAGTCGTAGACCTTTGCCAAAGGGAGGGATGTACCCCTTCTTTGGTCTACGACCCGTAGGGCAAAGAGGGGCGTGGGGAGATTTTTAATTAATGATGCCTTACTTGTGTACTCATTAGTAACCGCTCTATTGAAGCATATAATCCACACTATTGTTGTATAAAGGACACAGGCCCCAGTAGATAGTGAACAGTGGATAGTGAGTAGCAAGCACCAAAAAGAGGCTATGAAGCCATTTTTATTGGTTTTAATTAGTCTTAACTGTATACTAACTACTGGTTACTGACTACTATTTGACC
>DASPRG010000049.1:0-7464 GCA_035624555.1 Thermodesulfovibrionales bacterium | reverse complement strand
GGGGTCACTGATATCAGCAATAATAATGTCAAAAGAAGATTTTGATTTCCTGACGTATTCCCTTGCATCGGCGAAGATCAATTCAACTCTTTCATTATGGAAGGAGCCATGATGCCATTTCTTGAGGTACATTTTACAGAGATGAACAAAATCCTCATCAATATCTACCATAACAACTCTTTTAACCGTCGGATGTTTAAGGACTTCTCTGAGTGTAGCTCCTTCACCCCCGCCAAAAATCAAGACGTTTTTGGGATCTGGATGGGTAATCATAGTAGGATGTACAAGTGCTTCATGATAGATAAATTCATCTACTTCTGCAGACTGGATTTTCCCGTCAAGAATAACAACACAACCAAGGTCATACGTATCAATAAATTCCACCTGCTGGAACCTTGTCTTTTTGGATAATATATGACTCTTGACCCTGTGATATATCCACCTGTGTTTACTGTCTTCATCAATAAGCCAATTGTCTTTGGTATTACGGTTTTTCAATTACTACCATTCCAGCTTTCTTTGCATCAGTTTCTCATACAAGCCCTTCGGCATAAATGCCTGCTCATGAATTTCTTCATCATAGTACTTTGTTGTTATCTCAAGTTTGTGCCTTGCCTCACGTGGTGAAAGACTTTTTGATGCAACAGCAAAGGCCCACCAATTTCCTGGATATGTTGCGATGGAAGCAGTATATAGATCAATCACAGGGAAGATCGTTTTCAGCATTTCCTGGATTTCAATAACCATATCTTTATGGAAATGCAATGATTCCGTGTGTGTGACAAACATACCCTCATCGGTTAGGCAATTTTTAACAGATGTAAAAAAATCTGGAGTGAAAAGACTTCTTGCGAAACCAATAATATCTGTAGAATCAATGATTACGGCATCGATATCAGAAGATTTCCTCTTTATGACAAACTCTGCGCCGTCCATAATCTTTATCTCAACACGCGAATCATCAACGCCTGAAGCAACATTCGGGAAAAATCTCCTTGAAACATTGATTACTTCTTCGTCTATCTCCACAAAATAGACCTTTTCAACCGTTTTATGTTTGAGAACTTCTCTCACTACCCCTCCGTCACCACCACCAATGACAATAACCTTCTTCGGACATGGATGGGCATGCATTACCACATGTGTTAGCATTTCATGGTAAAAAAACTCATCCCTTTCAGTGAGCTGGACAACGTCATCAAGGATGAGCATCTTACCAAAATATGGATTTCTGATAACCCTAATTTCCTGAAACTTACTTTTACCTTTATAAAGGACCTCTTCAACGTCATATAAATACTCTACTGGCGCATATGGTGCTTTTTCAAAAAATTTGATCATTTTTCCATCCTTTCTCTATATAAGTATTGTTTTTGGTATAGAAAAACCATTGAATTCTGAAGCATAAGATATAGTGTAGGCACCACTTGATAGTATGAGGATCAGATTGCCGATATTCGGTTCCGGGAGAGGAACAATCTTGTCTATTACATCAAAGCTATCACAGCTCGGACCTGCTATTATCCATCTTTTTTTAGTCAATGTGTGTTTATGGCTCTCGACGATGTAACTGTATTTTATTCCGCCAACACTCTCCATGAGACCATTAAAAACACCCACATCGATATAAAGCCAGTCTTCATCTGCCCTGCAGGCCTTTCCAATTACCGTTGTTACCAATACACCAGCATCTCCTACAACTGCTCTGCCTGGTTCGATATGAATTTCAATGTCTTTAGGAAATTTCTCATAAATGAGGCTGTTTACATCTTTCTCTATCGTGTCGATGCTGATTACATGTTTGGTATAGTTTATCGGATAACCGCCGCCGATATTGAGAAGGGTCAATCTTATCCCGTTCTGCTCGGCTTTGTTCCATAAAGCCCTTGCCTTCTCAAGGGCAATATGCCAGTTATAAACATTTGTGCACTGTGAGCCAACATGGAAAGTAATGCCCACTGGATTGAGTCCATTTTCTTTTGCATGAGATAGAAGTGCTGCAGCATCATCGAGTTCTACGCCAAACTTCTTGCTGAGTGGCCACTCACTGCCTTCATTCGGGACTGAAAGCCTGACGTAGACATTGCAGTGAGGAGCATATTTTGAGAGTTTGTCTATTTCATCTGCAGAATCATAAGAGAAGTAATTTATTCCATAGGAGACAGCCAACTTCAAAAACTTCATGGATTTTATGGGGTTACTTGATATGATTCTTTCGGGTTCTACACTGAGGGATGAAAGTATTTCCAGTTCTCCTTCAGAGGATATTTCGAAACCAAGTTTTAGTTTGTTGAGGAATTTCAGTATCTCGATGTCAGGGTTCGCCTTTACAGCATAGAATACCTTCGAGTTTTTAATATATCGACCAATGAGGGACGCTTTTTCTTTAACCGTGTCACTGTCTATAAGAAGGAAGGGTGTTTCTATATCTTCTCTATCAAGATATCTCAATACCTTAAATAGAGTAGATTCAGGGATGAGGCTTGCATGGATTTTCTCTACCTTGAAAGTTCTCAGCATAATGATCTATAAGTTATTTCTATATTCAAACTAAAAACTCATTAAGCCGCACTCTTACAGACTGTTCGACATCAAAATGCGTAGACTTTGTCATGCTGAATTTATTTCAGCATCTCGTATTAACAATATGTTGCAAGAGATCCTGAAACGAGTTCAGGATGACAGTTATCGAACAGCCTGCTTACCGCAGGCTCATTTTTTTGGAAGTTTTATTTAAAGGTATTTAAAAAAAATTTGCAACAGGTTTTAAATACTCACGTGCCTCTTCTCGAATGGAGGAGCCTTTTTGCTGTAGTGCGAACAGCTTCAGAGACATTTTTACTTTTTTCGAGAACCGAAAGGTCCTTTGTTTTCAGTTCACTGACAAGGGGGACAGCATTACCAGGAGGCGTCTTTGGGTTTGAAACGATGGCAAGGACAATCGAATAGCTTTTCATCCATTCTCTCTTTTTTGTTATTTTTCTTATAACTTCTTCGGGTGTAGAACGTGACTTTGCTACAACCTCAACTTCTGTCTCTGTGATCTTAGGGTTATCTAATACAGCAAACGCTATTTCTTTATTTGGATCTTTCAAAAGAAGAGACCGTACTTCCTTTCCGCCTCTCAATGCAAGGAGCCTCTTCTCCCCAAAGCTTAATTTCTGCATCTTCTGAAGTAGGGTCAGGGAACGCATCTCAGGTGCTTTCTTGGCCTTTGCAGTTTCTTTTGGGACTGTTACAGGAATGGTTAATGTATTACCTATCTGCTGTCTTACCTCTTCAGGCGTATCAGGGCTTTCAAATAGAAGCCTGAGTATTTCAGGTCTGTTCATGTTTGCCTTAGCAATGTCCGCAAAAACTGATGAGTCTGTTACATCTTCAATAAGAACCTCAATTAATTCTTTGGATGCTGTAGAAAGATCTAATTCCAAAAGCCTTTGTTCTTCCATCTCTTACTCCTTTAAAAAGCATAAGACATTAATTATAAAATCCCTCCTTACCTCCCTTTGCTAAAGGGAGGTAATATGCCCCTCTTTGGAAAAAAGGGTAAGAGGAGATTTTTTAAATAATGATGTCGTACTTATGAATCTCCTTAATAGCTTTTAGCTAAGAGCTTCTCCATATATAAAAAGTATTCTATATTACCTTCCCGTCCGGGAAGAGGGGACTGAAAAATTCCGATTGTTCTGAGACCAAGGTCCTTTAGTTCTTTACGGATTCGGTCGACTGCCTTTAATCTTTTTTCTTCTTCCTTTACAATTCCACCTTTCCCAACTTCTCCTTTCCCTACTTCAAACTGTGGTTTGATGAGGGAGAGGATTTTACCATCTTCTTTAAGAAAGCCAAGAATTGTAGGGATCACTTTTGTCAGGGAGATAAAAGAGACGTCTATCGTAGCCATGTCTATATTGCCCTTAATGAGGTCTTCAAATTCCTGACCTCGGAATCTTTTTTCCTGCTCTCTGATTATCTTATCGAGGTATCTTATATTTATCCTTTCCATAAGGACAACCCTTGGGTCCTTTCGCAAAAGCCATGCAAGCTGTCCATATCCGACATCTACGCAATAAACTTTCTTCGCTCCTCTTTTCAATAAACAGTCTGTAAAACCGCCTGTGCTGGAACCAACATCCATGATAATCTTAGCAGTAACATCAATACCGAAAAAATCAAGTGCTGCCTCAAGCTTGAGACCTCCTCTGCTGACATAAGGCTGGCTTTCTTCTATGAGGGATATTTCTGAAGTCTCGTTGACGAGGGTTCCTGACTTTGTTATTTTTTTCCCATCTGCAAAGACCTTCCCCTCTATAATGAGAGCCCGTGCCAGTTCCCTGCTTTTCACAAGCCCTCTTGAGACAAGGATTTTATCCAATCTTTCCTTCAATGGTGATAGGGTATTGGTTCTTTGAGAATGGAAAGCGCAGCCTGGTATATCCCTTCCTCATCGAGCCCATATTTTTTTCTCAATTCGTCCTGTTGCCCCTGGGGAATAAATTTATCTGGTATGCCGAGCCTCCGAATCTTAACATTGGGTATTTCACTATCATTCAGGAATTCAAGCACAGCGCTTCCAAAACCACCAGCGAGGGTATTCTCTTCTACGGTAATTATTCTCTTAATCCTTGATGCTATTGAGATCAAGAGATTCCGATCTAAGGGCTTTAAAAACCTTGCGTTTACAACCATCACACTGATGCCTTCCCTTTCTAAGCGTTCTGCAGCAGACTGGGCTGGATAGATACAGTTACCAACGGTAATAAAGGCAATGTCATCACCTGTCTTGAGGATTTCACCTTCTCCGATATCAAAAGATACCTGTGTATGATGACTCATGACGGATGGCTGTACTTTTCCTCTCGGGTACCGAATAGCTGAAGGGCCATTGTGTTGTAAAGCAAGCTCAAGCATAGCTTTAAGTTCAAAAGCATCCTTAGGTGCCATGACTACAATATTAGGAATGTGTCTGAGATATGAGAGGTCAAAAATCCCATTATGTGTAGGACCATCTTCTCCAACGATACCAGCCCTGTCAATAGCAAAAATAACAGGGAGGTTCTGGAGACATACATCATGAACGATCTCGTCATAAGCCCTCTGCAGAAAGGTTGAGTAGATTGCTACAACAGGTTTTAAACCTTGCGTTGCAAGCCCTGCAGCGAATGTTACTGCATGGGGCTCTGCAATACCAACATCATAGAATCTTTCAGGATATCTCTCGGCAAAGTGGTCGAGACCTGTGCCTTCTTTCATCGCTGCCGAAATAGCAATGATCCTCTCATCCTTTGCAGCAAGGTCCGTCACAATGTTACCAAATATTTCACTGTATGTAGTTCCGTCTCTTCTTACAAGAGAACCTGTTTCTACCTTGAAAGGTCCAACGCCATGGAAAAAAGATGGGCTTTTCTCTGAAAATTTATAACCCTTTCCCTTCTTTGTTACAACATGTATCAGGGTAGGGGATGAGGCCGCTTTTATTCTTTTACATGTCTCGATTAAGAGCTCTATGTTATGGCCATCTATCGGACCAACATAATTAAATCCGAGTTCTTCAAAGATGATTCCTGGAAGGAGAAGTCCTTTGAACATCTCCTCTGTCCTCTGGACTATCTTTGCTGCCCTCTTTCCCAGTTTCGGAATCCCTTCGAGGAAAGATTTTGTCTCTTTTTTGAATTTCTGATAGAACTCACCGGTCAGTATCCGGTTGAGGTATGCAGAAAGGGCACCAACATTCTGGGATATGGACATTTCATTATCGTTCAAAATGACAATGAGGTCTTTTTTAAGGTGGCCAGCATTGTTTAATCCCTCAAAAGCGAGCCCTGCGGACATTGCTCCATCACCTATAACAGCGATTACTTTAAAGTTCTCTCTGTTCTTATCTCTTCCTTCAATTATTCCGAGAGCTGCTGATATTGAAGTTGAACTATGTCCGGTGCCGAAGGCATCGTGTGCGCTCTCTTCTCTCTTGGGAAATCCAGAGATTCCTCCGCATTGTCTGAGAGTTAAAAACCTTTCATATCTTCCAGTAAGGAGTTTATGGGAATAACACTGATGACCAACATCCCATATGATTTTATCTACCGGCGAATTGAATACATAGTGGAGCGCAATTGTCAATTCTACAACTCCGAGGTTCGAGGCTAAATGGCCTCCATTTAATGATACCTTTTCGATTATTGTTTCCCTTATTTCTCTTGCAAGTTCCTTGAGTTCTGCAATCGAGAGATTCTTCAGATCTGATGGTCCTTTGAGCAATTTTAGATGCATCAAACTCTCCTTTGTATGAGATAACGGGCGATCGCCCTCAATTGGTCTGACTCAGAAGAGAATAACGCAAGGGCATCTATCGCCTCAGAGATTAAATCTTCTGCTTCTTGTCGTGACTTCTTTATTCCATATAAGGCTGGATAGGTCATCTTCCTCATCTTTGTGTCTGAACCTGCTGTTTTCCCGAGTTCCTCTGCGTTGCCTTCTATATCAAGGATATCATCAATGATCTGGAAGGCGAGTCCTATATTTTCTCCATACTTCGTCAGGGCCTTTAATTTATATTCATCAGTGTCAGCGAGTATTCCTCCCATTCGAACAGATGCTGTGATAAGGGCTGCTGTTTTGTGAAGGTGGATGAAAGTGAGTGTATCTCTATCAGGTGGTGAATTCTCTGAGGATATATCTAAGGCCTGGCCCCCTACCATGCCGTGTACGCCTGTCGAAATTGATACTTCCCTTATGACCTTTATCAGGGAGGATGGTTTTATCTTTTTATATAATCTACCCTTACCCCCTCGTTGCGAGTCGATCCCGACCTTTACTAAAGGGAGAGAGGAGGAATTATGTGTAAGCATGAGAAATGCTTCAGTAAGCAGGGCATCGCCTGCAAGAATAGCCATGGCTTCGCCGAATACTTTATGACTCGTTGGTTTACCGCGTCTCAGGTCATCATTGTCCATTGAAGGCAGATCGTCATGGATGAGTGAATAGGTATGTATGAGTTCTAATGCTGAAGCATAGGGGATGATATTTTTTGGATCTTTTCCACAGGCCTCATATGATGAAAGGGCAAGAATGGGGCGAATTCTCTTACCTCCTGCAAAGAGAGAATATTTCATCGCCTCATGGAGGACAGAAGGTTCAGTAGGTATGCTGAAATATGATTCCAGGTATGAGTCAATCAATTCACGTTTTTCTTTTAAATATACCTTAATATCCATACCTTCATTATCATTATGCGTGATCTGTAATGCGTGATGAGTTAAAAAATTCTCCAACTTGTTACGCTTTAATCATAACGCATTACGTTTTTACTCCCATTCTATCGTGCTTGGTGGCTTTGAGCTTATATCAAAAACCACCCTGTTAACCCCTTTTACCTCATTTATTATTCTATTTGATATTCTCCCCAGGACATCATAGGGAATCCTTGCCCAATCAGCAGTCATACCGTCCAGGCTTTTTACTGCCCTG
>DASPRG010000010.1:0-3018 GCA_035624555.1 Thermodesulfovibrionales bacterium | reverse complement strand
TGAAACAGTTTTAAAAATTGGCATGGCTGCTGCACATGCACTGAGGGATAAACGTGGAAGAAATATGATCCTGATAGGCAAAGATACCAGGCTGTCAGGCTACTTGATAGAGAGTGCTCTCACATCAGGGATATGCTCAATGGGAATGAACGTAACCCTTGTTGGACCCTTACCTACCCCAGGGATTGCATTTCTGACAAGAACATTACGTTTAGATGCTGGTATAGTAATATCAGCATCTCATAACCCTTTTGAAGACAATGGCATCAAGTTCTTTTCTTCTGAAGGTTTTAAACTTCCAGATACAGTCGAAAAAAAGATCGAGGAACTCATGCTGGATGACGGACTTCACAGACATAGACCAAAGGGTTCAGAAATAGGAAAGGCTCATAGGCTTGATGATGCTGGAGGACGTTACATAGAGTATATAAAATCTACTCTGCCAAAAGGCATGACATTTGAAGGGATAAAAATTGTTGTTGACTGTGCAAATGGTGCTGCATATAAAATAACGCCCTGGCTTTTAAGCGAATTAGGAGCAGAAGTGATATCGATTAATGACAGACCTGATGGAATCAACATAAATGTTGGATGTGGATCATTGCATATTGAAAAATTGCAGAAGGCTGTCAAGCTTAATAATGCACATGTCGGTATCGCTCATGATGGTGACGCAGACAGGGCAATCTTCTGTGATGAGAAGGGTAAAATGGTTGATGGGGATCAGGTCATGGGCATGTGGGCTGTTGAAATGAAGAGAAATGGAATGCTGAAAAGAAATACTGTTGTATCAACAGTAATGAGTAACTTCGGCTTCGAGAAATATCTGAAAAAGAATGGGATAAAACTTATCAGAACACGCGTCGGGGACAGATATGTTGTAGAGGAGATGATTCGTGGAGGATACAATCTCGGGGGTGAACAATCCGGTCATATCGTCTTTCTCGACCATAATACTACCGGGGATGGTCCTCTCACAGCAGTACAGGTCCTGAATCTTATGAAGACAAAAGGAGTTCCTCTCTCTAAACTTGCATCAGAGATAAAACTCTACCCTCAGATACTTATGAATGTTGATGTTGAGCATAAACATGATATCAAGGCAGTCCCTCAGATACAAGAAGCAATAAATACCGCAGAAAAAATGCTTTCCGGAAAGGGAAGAATACTTGTCAGACCATCAGGTACAGAGCCAAAAGTAAGGGTGATGCTCGAAGGTGAAGACCTGAAGCTCATAACAAAACTCGGCAGGGATATTACAAGAGTAATCAGACATTTCCTTGCCTAAATGGTCTTCCTGTCCTTCCTTTCAGGTCTGGTCCTTTTCTATCTCTTCAACTATTTCCCTTTTTCCACTATTTCTGCTTTTGTATTATCCTCTATCTATCTGATCCTCAAGAGAAAAGTTTTTCTTGTACTCATCATTCTTCTGGGGATGGTTTTTGCGTTTTTAAGATATGCGCCAGAAAAAGATATATCTAACATTACAGGTAAAGAGTTTATAGTAAGAGGCATTTTCCAGTCTTATCCAGTAAAAACCGAGAGTGACACATTCAGGCAGCCAATAGAAATCAAATCTGCAATAGATAAAAAGAACAGCGAGAGCCTGAGAGAACTCGCAGGCCAGGAGATTAATCTTTTGTCTAATAGAGAGTTTAACTTGGGCACAGAGTACGAGATTTCAATTCAATTTCTCAAAGCGAAAATAAGACAAAATCCCGGGAGCCTGGCCAGTAATGAAATCTACGCAAAACTGCTTGAAGTAAATAATCTCGGGAACAAAAGTACATCTCTCAACTCGAAGATCCAGGAACTCAGATACAGACTGAACAGATACTTCAGCGATAATCTTAAAAGGGATTCGGCTGCCTTTGTTGCAGCCCTTACAACCGGTCAGAGGACCTCAATAGATGAAGATCTCAGGAATGCGTTCAATGCAGCAGGGCTTGCTCATATCCTCAGTATTTCAGGCACTCACTTCGGTCTGTTCTCTGTTTTTTTATTCAGTATATTCAGGCTCCTCATAAATGCCCTCCCCTACAGGATTCTTCAGAGGATAACAATCTTTCTTACCCCTTCACAGGCAGCGGCCATACTCTGTCTTCCCTTTATGCTTGCATATCTCGGACTCTCAGGAGGCAGCATCCCGGCAATGAGATCCTTTATTATGATAAGTCTTTTTCTCCTGGGACTTATTATTGGCAGAAAAGGATTTTGGCTTAACACTCTTCTCTTTGCAGCATTTGTCTTGACGATCTGGGAACCTAAGGTCATCCTTGACCTCTCATTCCAGCTATCCTTCCTTGCTGTTCTTTTTATTGGTTTCTCACTAAATACCAGCGAAGATGAGATAAGACAAACAGAAAAGATAAAGGAAGGGGCCGAGTCCCACCCTTTTCTTCGGAAAGTTTACATGTTTTTGAGGAATGCCCTTTTGCTCACTCTATCAGCATCAATAGGAACAGCACCGCTTGTAGCATATCATTTCCACTATTTCTCGATAATCTCACCCGTATCGAATTTACTTATTACTCCGATTATAGGATTTATCCTTACTCCTCTATCAATCATCTCATCCTTTCTATTCTTGATAACAGGCCATTATGTATTTACTTTAGCTGTATCAGTAATTTCGGATGTGAGCATCGCTTTGGTCAGACTCTTTTCTGCCCTCCCCTTCTCTGATATAAAAGTACCAGCTTTTCCGCTCATTGTTGTCTTCCTCTTTTACGCCGGATTTCTCCTTTATTTTCTTTCACCTGAAAAGACTTCTTCACCCTCCCCCTCGCCCCCTCCCCTTGAGGGAGGGGGTTGGGGGAGGGGTAATCTTCATTCTTCTTTGTACCAACTGATCTGCAGGAACGTTCCATTGAAAAAGAGATATACTCTTATTATCCCCTTTGTTCCAATACTTATTTATTTTTCTCTTACAATCTTCGAAAAGAAGGAACTTACTGTAACCTATATTGATGTTGGCCAGGGAGATTCATCTGTCATTGAGCTACCAGATGGTAAAAC
>DASPRG010000008.1:0-5383 GCA_035624555.1 Thermodesulfovibrionales bacterium | reverse complement strand
CCATCGGCATTAAGGATCCTCATCATAAAGTCTGCACGTATAGAATCAAAGAGGAGAAGCATCTGGTCAGCACCGACTCCAAAACGTCTGCGGCAGAGTCTTCTGGAGAGCCCTGTCAGATTATCGAGTTTTACTTGCCTGCAATCTATAAGGACAAAGTCATTGCCTAAACCATGCATCTTTGTGAAGTTTATCTTCATTTCAAGAATCTGGGTATCATCTCACCTTTAATAAGATCTCTGTAAATCTCTCGAGACCTTATCAGAAAATGCTCTCTGCCTCTGACCATAACCTCTGCTGCTCGCGGACGGCTGTTATAGTTCGAACTCATAGAAAACCCATATGCACCAGCGCCCATCACGGCAAGATATTTCCCCTTTTCAATTTTTTTAAGCTCCCGTTCTTTTGCGAGGAAATCACCTGACTCGCATATCGGTCCGACAACATCACAAAATATGGTATCCCTTTTCCCCCTGATTACAGGAAGGATGTGATGGTATGCACCATAAAGGGATGGCCTTATCAGGTCATTCATCCCTGCATCCACAATTATAAATTCCTTTTCCTTGCCCTTCTTCCGATAAAGTACCTCCGTAACAAGTATACCTGCATTGCCTGCTATAGACCTGCCTGGCTCCACTATTAGCGTGAGCTTTCTGCCTTTGAGCAGAGGAATAAGATTTCTTGCGAGGTCTTTAGGGACAGGGGGCTCTTCATCTTTGTATGAGATTCCTAAGCCTCCCCCGACATCAAGGTATTTTATATTCAATCCTTCAGCACCAAGTTTATCTATGAGAAAGAGTATATTCCTCAGGGCATCGACAAAAGGAGAGACCTTTGTTATCTGCGAACCTATATGCTTATGAATACCAACAACATTGATATTCTTCAGCTTCGAGGCAATCCGATAATACTCCAAGGCATCTGCTATTGGTATGCCGAACTTATGCTCTTTAAGACCAGTTGCTATATAAGGATGTGTCTCAGGGTCAATGTCAGGGTTGATCCGAAGAGCAATAGGAGCCTTAAGCTTCATTATACCTGCAATCCTGTTTATCTCTCCAAGCTCGTCCTCAGATTCTACATTGAACATGAGTATTTTTGACTTCAGGGCAAACTGTATTTCCTCTTCTGTCTTACCAACACCTGCATAGACAATCTTCTTTGGAGATATCCCTGCCTTCAATGCCCTATAGAGTTCTCCTCCTGAAACTATGTCTGCGCCTCCACCATTTTTCGCAAAAAGCCTCAGTATAGCAATGTTTGAGTTTGCCTTGAGGGCGAAACAGATGATATGAGGATAATCCTGGAATGCACTTGTATACGCACGAAAGTGTCTCAGGAAGGTGTTATAACTATAGATATAAAGGGGTGTGCCATATGCCTCAGCAAGTTTCGTGACAGCTATATCTTCGGCAAATAATTCACGCCCGTGGTACTGGAACAGATGCATGAGAAGTCCTCTTATATGCTTATTTTTTCTATATTCTTACACATTTGTACTTTTATCTCAAGCTACGACAGCTTTGGATTTACCATCCATGATATGTTAAATTGTTATATTGTGGGTAAAAATATCGTAG
This sequence comes from Thermodesulfovibrionales bacterium, assembly GCA_035624555.1. Lineage (GTDB taxonomy): Bacteria > Nitrospirota > Thermodesulfovibrionia > Thermodesulfovibrionales > SM23-35 > DASPRG01. The sequence continues at coordinate 3,800 of DASPRG010000008.1, read as the reverse complement.
AAAAAATATTCAAAGCACACAAAGTAACCGGTAAGGTCGAAGCAGGCAGCCTTGTCGGATTGAAGGTAGACCAGGTATACACTCAGGACGCAACAGGCACTATGGCCTGGCTACAGTTCGAGGCAATAGGGGTTGACAAGGTAAAGGTACCGCTCGTTGTCTCTTATGTTGATCACAATATGATCCAGTCAAATTATATGAATCCCGATGACCACCGCTTTCTTCAGACAGCCGCAGCAAGATATGGTGCTTATTTTTCGAGACCCGGCAATGGTATAAGCCATCAGGTCCACCTCGAGAGATTTGCTGCTCCTAAGAAAGTCGCCCTCGGCACAGATAGTCATACACCAACAGGTGGTGGAATGGGTATGATAGCCATAGGTGTTGGAGGGCTTGATGCAGCAACTGTCATGGCAGGCTCTTCTTTTGAACTCATCATGCCACAGGTCATACTCGTAAAACTGTTGGGCAAACTGAACAGACCCTGGGTCACAGCAATGGACGTGATACTGGAGATTCTCAGGAGGCTTACAGTCAGAGGAGGAATCGGAAAAATCCTTGAATATGGTGGCCCTGGTATAAAGGATCTGAGTGTAACAGAAAGGGCTACGATTACAAATATGGGAGCAGAACTCGGTGCAACAACTTCTATCTTTCCGAGTGATAAAAGAACAAAACATTATCTTAAAGCACAGGGCAGAAAACATGATTGGGTTGAGCTCTATGCTGATGATGACGCAAAATATGCTGATACTCTCGAAATAAACCTGAATACCATTGAACCCCTGATCGCAAAGCCCCACAGTCCAGATAATGTTGTCCACTTAAAGGATCTCTCGGGCACCAAGATAGACCAGGTCTGCATAGGAAGTTGCACAAACTCATCATACCAGCTCATGAGATCAGTTGCCTCTATCTTAAAAGGCAACTCTGTTGCAGAAGGAGTAAGCCTTCTCATAAACCCGGGTTCAAAACAGGTTTATGAGATGCTTTCACGAGAAGGGCTTATGGCTGACATGATTTCAGCAGGTGCAAGGATCCTCGAATCTTCCTGTGGTCCTTGCATCGGCATGGGTGGATCACCTGGTACAGGGCATGTATCCATTAGATCGTATAACAGGAATTTTAAAGGACGGAGTGGTAATAAAGAGGCATTTGTCTATCTTGCAAGTCCTCTTTCCTGTGCTGCAATCGCTATAAAGGGCGAAATCTTAGATCCTCGTGACTCTGGTCTCCATGTAGAGGAATCCGAAGAACCCACAAACTATCTCATAAACGACAACCTGCTCATCCCGCCTAAAAAAGAGGCAAAGACGATAAAGGTCATCAAAGGGCCAAATATAAAAGACGTGCCTGTTAAAGAACCACTTCAAGAAAAAATCGAGGCAGAGGTACTCATTAAACTCACAGATAATATCACGACGGATGACATAATGCCGGCCGGCGCTTCCATCCTTCCTTTACGCTCAAATATCCATGCTATGAGTGAATTTGTTTTTTCTAACCTGGACAATACATTTAGCAAAAGGGCAAAGGAAGCAAAGCTGAGCAAAGGAGGAGTGATTGTCGGAGGCGAGAATTACGGCCAAGGATCATCAAGAGAACATGCTGCAATTGCACCTATGTACCTTGGAATTCATGCAGTCATTGCAAAATCTTACGCAAGAATCCATAGGTCTAATCTGATAAACTTCGGCATCTTACCTCTTAAATTCTCAAAATCCGAAGATTATGACAGAATTGACAAAGGTGACAGGCTGGTCCTGGAAGATATAAAAATACCATTAAAAGGGAATCAGTCTTACAAGGTTCATAACCTGACAAAAAATTATTCCTTCGAAGTATTTTCAGATTTCAATGACAGGGAAAAAGAAATCCTGCTGACTGGTGGCCTCCTGCCATACACAAAGAGAGGCTCTCACATTATTTGACAAAAAGACGAATTATCAACCCCCCCCTTCTAAAGGGGGGACGGGGGATTACTTAATTTTCGTAAAATCTTTTGTGAACCAAAAACTCATGAGAGTTTGACAAGAAAATTCCTTAACAGGTAAAGTAAAAAATATTTTGGGCCGCTAGCTCAGTTGGTAGAGCACCGCCCTTTTAAGGCGGGTGTCGTTGGTTCGAATCCAACGCGGCTCACCAAATGTCCCCATCGTCTAGCACGGCCTAGGACATCGCCCTTTCAAGGCGGTAACACGGGTTCAAATCCCGTTGGGGACGCCAGAAAATCAAGGGGTGAAAACACCCCTTTTTTTATTTATATTCTCCAAGCAGAATAATTGAATTTATATAATAGATGTATGGATTTAAATATTGCACTGAACAGGGGCAATGCTGATAAACCCGCTGTTATATTCATCCATGGCCTTGGCATGGATAAGGATATATGGATAAATCCTTCGAGCTCCCGTATCCTCGGAGGAAGACTCCCTTTGAAGATTTTCCTCGGCCAAAAACCCTCTCTGAAGGACTTCGGGCTCAGCAGGGATAAGCCAAAAAGGGAAACTACTGAATTTTCAGTCGGGGTGCAGCCTGACGTTATAAATACAATATTTGATGACCTCAAGATTAATGGATACACAGTGATTGCATGGAGCCAGGAAAGGTCCTCAGGACCTATAGATGCCGCTGTCTCAGAGTTGGAAAGGGTTGTAAAGTTTGCTAAGGATATGACAAATGCAGGCATTATTCTCGTGGGTCACAGCAGAGGAGGGCTAATTGGAAGAAAATACCTCTTGAGAAAAGATAGGTTAATAAAAGGTCTTGTAACTATCTCTTGTCCTCATAAGGGAAGCGCTATAGCCAGGATTGCCTGTTATTTAAAACCCCTCGCCTCTTTGATAAGTCCTGTTTTGAATGTTGCCAACAAGGATACCCTTTCTTTCTCGATAAAACAGGTCCTTGATTTTCTTAAGAGCAGGGCATTGAAGGAACTCCTTCCTGAGTCGCCTTTTCTGAAATCCCTGAAAGATAAGCCTCTTGATTGGATATACTATCTCTCATTAGGAGGGACAGACCCAACCCTTTTCAGCCTTTACAGATGGCAATGGGATTCTGCTAAAGAGGGTAAAGTCTATAGATGGTTTCTGAGACCTGACGAACTCTTCTCCATACCTGAAATTCTTCAGAAGGTAATCCCTGACAAACTTTATCCTGAAGAAATGAAAAAGGGTAAAGGTGATGGACTCGTATCTGCAGAGAGCTCTCAGATTCCGTGGTCTAATGAGCATTATAATTTCAGCCTTAACCATGCACAGATGTTGTTCGATAAAGATGTAAGGAATTTGCTGGTTAAAGCGATAGAAAAAATTAGTTGAAGTAATAAACTGTTCTTTTAGCGATCCGAGGTCGTTTCATTAAGTTTGAAAGTTATGGGGATAACTATCTCTCCCTTGAACTGGGGGAACGGCGAAGCCCTCCTGAGCATCCTTGGAACTTCCTCATCGAGTATCTGGTAACCTGAGCTTTTTATAATCTTTATGCCTTTTGACAATCCTTTTCCATCTATTGTGAAACTGACCAGTACTGTCCCCTCCACACCCTTTTCCCGCGCAAGGAGAGGATAGCCCTTTGCCCTCTCTATGGCAGATCTTATAGCCCCAAGAACAGAAGAATTACCATCGTATCCTGGTTGATTATTGAGAAGAGGAGGTTCCTTTCCTTGATGAGAAAATATCTCTCCGCTCATACCTGAATATTGACTTTTTACCTGAATATTCTCGAATAATGAAAAGTCATGATTTGCATCCGAAACTCCTCTGTTATCTTCTTCTGTCTTTGTTTTAGATTCAATGAAA
>DASPRG010000004.1:0-4469 GCA_035624555.1 Thermodesulfovibrionales bacterium | reverse complement strand
AGCATGGATGAAGCAAAAATAAAAAAGCTTCTTGAATTGATCAAGTCAGGAAGACTCAGCGTTGATGCTGCCTTCAAGAAGTTAAAACATCTCCCCTATGAAGATTTGTCCTTTGCCAAGGTAGACCATCACAGGCATATCAGGCAGGGAGTTCCTGAGGTCATATTTGCAAAAGGTAAAAGAGTAGAGGATGTTATTGCCATCGCACGTTCTATGTATAAGAGAAGCAAAAAACTTTTAGTCACAAAGGCTTCTCGGGAAATATATGAGAAACTCGGCATTAAGAAAGCAGTTTTTTATCCATTATCAGGTGCAATATCAGTCGGCGGAGAAACAAGGGAAAGGGGCCACATTCTGATTCTTTCTGCAGGGACATCTGACATACCTGTTGCAGAGGAGGCAGCAGTCACAGCATCATTTCTTGGGAGCAGAGTTGAGAGCGTCTACGATGTTGGCGTAGCAGGAATTCACAGGCTTGGGGATGTTAGAGAATCTGTCGATGTTGCACGGGTGATCATCGTTGTTGCTGGTATGGAAGGTGCTCTTCCTTCTGTTATTGGTAGTTTTGCAGACAAGCCGATTATTGCAGTTCCCACATCAATCGGCTATGGAACAGGCTTTGGCGGGCTTACAGCCCTCTTTGCAATGCTCAATTCCTGTGTGCCTGGTATTGCAGTAATGAATATAGACAATGGCTTCGGAGCTGGGTGCTTGGCACATAAGATAAATATTTTAACAGGCAGGATATAGTATTCTCGCTCATTCTCGGGCTATCGTCCTCCGAGGATTTTGCCTCTTTATAATAAGAACATTCTTATTGGAATATCGCAAAATAAACCGTTCAAATACTATATCCTGCATTCACGAAATTAAAAATTCCTACTCTAACTTTATGTTGTTAGATTTATGTTGAAGTTGACTTTCTTGAAAAGACTGGTCTATACTGAAAATGTCCCTGGGGGAGGCTTTAAAGCCTGAGAGGACAAGATGTCGACCCCACGAACCTGATCCGGATAATGCCGGCGTAGGGATTGGGAAAGCATACCGTATCCTTCAGGGATGCGGTTTTTTGTTTTTTATGAGATTGATCGTTAATGGAGAAACCTTAGAGATGTCAGATGTGGAGACCCCTCAGGAGCTCTTGAAGAAACTGCAGGTTGATCCTGGACGGGTTATCGTAGAAATAAACTTATCTATTATAAGGAAGTCCGAATACCCAACCTTTAGATTGAATGACGGAGACAGAGTTGAGATCGTGAATTTTGTAGGTGGAGGATGAATATGATGGCAGGAGATCACTATGTCGCTCATTCTCGGGCTAATCGCCCTCCGAGGTTTTTGCCTCTTTATTTTTTGAAATATCCTTTATGGACGATCGGCAAAAAAATCCGCTCCATAACAATCTCCTGCCATCAATATAGAAAGAAAAAGGAGAAGCAATGATGGATGATAAATTGATTATTAAAGGGATAGAATTTAAGTCAAGGCTCTGGGTAGGGACGGGTAAGTACAAAGATTTTGAAGAAACAAGGAGAGCTGTTGAGGCATCAGGCGCTGATGTTGTTACTGTTGCGGTAAGGAGGGTGAATATTATAGACAGGGAGTCGGGAAGTCTGCTCAATTACATTGACCCCCAGAAATATAAGATCCTTCCGAACACAGCAGGTTGTTACACAGTAGAAGATGCACTAAGGTATGCAAGGCTTGCAAGGGAGGCAAGGATTTCAGATCTCATAAAGCTTGAGGTGATAGGAGACGAAAAGACACTCTTTCCTGATGTATGCGGGTTACTGAAGGCAACAGAGATACTGGCAAAGGAGGGTTTTATCGTACTTCCCTATACGAACGATGATCCTGTAATGGCAAAGAGGCTTGTGGATGCAGGTGCTTCTGCAGTTATGCCCCTCGGTGCGCCAATCGGCTCAGGTCTTGGAATCAGGAATCCCTATAACATAAGGATTATCCTCGAATCGATAGATGTCCCGATTATTGTTGATGCAGGTGTGGGAACTGCATCTGATGCTACTGTTGCAATGGAGCTTGGCTGCGATGCTGTCCTCATCAACACAGCCATAGCAGGTGCTAAAGACCCGATTGCAATGGCAGAGGCAATGAAACATGCCGTTATTGCCGGTAGGCTGGCATATAAGGCCGGGAGAATTCCTAAGAAGCTCTACGCAACTGCAAGCAGCCCGATAGAAGGAATGTTATGAAGGCAGTCAATAGTCATCAGTCATCAGTCATTAGTCGGAGCAGAGAGCGAAGAGCAAAGAGCAAAAAGCAAAAGATAGAGGCTGTTGACTTTAATCTTTATCTGATAACTGACAGGAAACTGTTTACTGATAACCATTTACTATTCACTGCAGTTGAGGAAGCACTCAAGGGTGGTTCGAGGGCTGTACAACTGAGAGAGAAGGATTTAGGAACAAGGGATTTACTTGATATGGCATATAAGATGAAGGAATTAACAAGGAGATATGGAGCAAAACTTTTTATTAACGACAGGGTTGATATTGCTCTTGCTGTTGGGGCAGATGGTGTTCAGCTTGGAAAGGAGAGTATACCTGCTCATGTGGTACGGAAGACCTTTCAGGATAAATTCATAATCTGCGTATCAACACACAGCCTTGATGAAGCCTTTGAGGCAGAAAGGGGAGGAGCGGATTTTATAACTCTCGGGCCTGTCTATCATACCCCTTCCAAAATGAAATATGGTGAGCCAATCGGCATTGAGACCTTGGAAAAAGTAAAGGCTAAAATCTCGATACCTGTCTTCGCAATAGGAGGAATAAAACTGGATAAAGTCAGGGAAGTAAAAGAGGCAGGTGCCGATGGTGTGGCATTGATCTCTGCAATTCTTACTGCAGAGAATATAAGAGAAACAACAGAAGGATTTTTGAGGTTGCTCACATGACAGAAATAGAATTGGCAAAAAGAGGAATTGTTACTGATGAGGTAAAGACTGTTGCCCTTTCGGAGAATATATCACCCGAAAAACTTGCTTCTGACATTGCAGAAGGAGTAACAGTAATTCCCAAGAATAACAAACACGTAATAAAACCAATAGGCATAGGACGAGGACTGAGAACAAAGGTTAATGCAAATATAGGTACATCAAAGGATAAGGTATCACTTGATGAGGAAAGGGAGAAGCTCGATATTCTTATTAAGCATGGTGCTGATGCTGTTATGGATCTCTCAACAGGAGGACCTATTAAAGAACTAAGACAGCTACTTTTGAACAGATCCCCTCTCTCTGTCGGCACCGTTCCGATATATGAGGCTGCCATAAAAGGTGCTGAGAAGTATGGCACTATAGCAAAGATGACCCCGGATGACATCTTTGGTGTGATAGAGGAACACGCAGAAGAAGGAGTTGATTTTGTCACTGTCCACTGCGGCCTGACGAGGAAGGCTGTTGAACGCTTAAGGGAAGAGGGAAGGATCCTTGATATTGTCAGCCGTGGCGGTTCTTTCCTCCTCGAATGGATGATTTACAATGACAGAGAAAATCCTCTCTACGAACATTATGACAGGCTTCTCGAGATTGCCAAAAAATATGATTTGACATTGAGCCTCGGAGACGGGCTGCGTCCTGGCTGCCTCGAGGATGCAACAGACAGAAGCCAGATCGAAGAATTACTCACTATCGGGGAATTGAGAGACAGGGCTTTAGAGGAAGGTGTTCAGGCAATCATTGAGGGCCCGGGTCATGTGCCTTTGAACCAGATAGAATTGAACATAAAGATCCAGAAGGAGATCTGCAAAGGCGCACCCTTCTATGTCCTTGGCCCTCTTGTGACAGACATTGCAATGGGTTATGACCATATTGCAGCGGCTATTGGTGGAGCTATAGCAGGTGCTGCAGGTGCTGACTTTTTGTGTTACGTAACTCCAGCAGAGCATATCAGGCTTCCAAGTATTGAAGATGTAAAGGAGGGACTCATTGCATCGAAGATAGCTGCCCATGCAGCAGATATTGCAAAAGGTGTCCCGGGTGCAATAGAACTTGACAGGAAGATGGCAAAATGCAGAAAGAACCTTGACTGGAATGGGCAGATTTCCTTAAGCCTTGATCCAGATAAAGTGCGCAAGTGGAGGGCAGAGGTTCCTCCTACAGAGAGCGAGGTATGCTCAATGTGCGGGGAGTTCTGTGCGATAAGAATTGTAGAAAAGGCACTGAAGAAAAGGGAGTGAAAACAGCCCTTACCATAGCTGGCTCTGACCCTACAGGAGGTGCAGGGCTACAGGCAGACCTAAAGGTCTTCAGGTCCTTCGAGGTACACGGGCTTTCTGTGGTTTCTGCCATTACGGCACAGAACACAGAAGGAGTTGATTTTGTCCTTCCTATCGAGAAAGGTTTCTTCGAAAAACAACTCCATACCCTTTTATCTGATATCAGGCCTGATGCAATAAAAATTGGGATGCTTTACAGCGGTTGGGCTGTTGAACTTATTGCCGGCATAATA
>DASPRG010000162.1:0-4121 GCA_035624555.1 Thermodesulfovibrionales bacterium | reverse complement strand
ACATCTACCCATTGATTTTCTCAAGATTCATCAGCTTCAGGTAATAAAAGACACGCCTCTTGAAATGATATATAGAGAGAACCCTTTTTATATTTTTGATTATGAAGAATATCTCGACTTTGTCACTGAATTCATCGGGAGACTTTCCCCAAGGATAGTTCTCCAGAGGCTCTTTGCTACTGCACCTGACAGCATCTTGATAGCACCACGATGGGACAAAAAGAGACAGGAGATTTTAAGAGATATAGAAAAAAGGCTCGAATCAAGAGATATCTATCAGGGCAAAAACATGAAAAGTTTTGCCAGTATATAAGTTGCCGAATGTGGGTCTAATGCGTTCGATCTTTTTCCGGATATTTTCCCAGGTAAAAATCTTTCACAAGAAGCATCTGTCTTGGTACAAAAATCGACTTGGGCCGAATAAAACCTGACTTTTCTAAGCATAGTTATCAGACGGGGCAAATTGGTAATCTATATGGGAATAGACAAAACAGAGATATTTTTTGGGAGGAGGGGCAGACATGCTATCCACACTTGTGACCATTTTTGTGGGTTGGACCGGTATTATTAGTTCACTCGTAATATCACTGGTTGGCCTTATCATGAAAAAACATGGTCTTTTACTAATTGGAGCTTTATTGGCGGTACCATTTTCATGGTATATCGGAATGACTCCTCTTTTCAAATACTGGGGGCTTGGTATACCTGTATTTCAAATATGGTCAGCTGTTGCCATCAAACGTAAGGCATTTTGGTTATCATGGTTGCTGATCTTGCCATATACAAGTTTGGTTGTATGGATTGCAATTTCAGTTTTGATCAAACACCAGTAACTTGCTGTAACTTTTATATACTTCAACTTGATCAATGAATAATTCATAAGATGCACTATATTATTAATGAACCCTAATTCTTCCTTAACACTCTAAAGAATTTGTTGCAGATGAGAAGTACTCTCGGAAATGCGCAGTCATTGAAAGATGAAGGAGTCTGTATTTCGTGTAGTAATTGATTACGAGATGGGTAACAGGCGCAGCAGCTCCCTGATCATCGATTCTGACTATAACAGCTCATCCTCTGGTACCGCATAGTTCGCCAGCTGAAAAGAACAAAGGACATGTCGTGAGATATATACACGCATTTAGCTGTTCGCTTTCATTCTTCTAACAGTCCTAGCTTAGCCGCTATCCATTTTGTTGTAGTGGCCTGAATAAGGATAGTCATAAGGATGGCGATGAAGGTAACGGCGGCAATCGTCTGGGCTCCTGGCACTTTTCTTCCAAGCAGCAACCCAGCAAGCGCTGCAGGTATGACGCCGGTCTCTCTTGTCCAGCTCATAAAGAGCATCTCATTAAGGCTCCATCTGGCGAGCCTGTCGGGTAGGGAGCATAAAAAGACGGTAGTCGGCCTCGCAACGAGCATAAACAGTGTAATTATGATGATTCCGCCAAGCAGGAATTTACTTATAAGGTCGAAATCGACCTGTGATCCCAAAAGGATGAATATGAACATCCTCATGATCATCGCTGTTCTGGCAACATATTCTTCCAGCTTTTTCTTCTCTTCCTGCTCCATCTGAAAGCCAAAGGCCCTCTTGTTGCCAAACATGATGCCGAACACAAAGACTGCAATGAAGCCGCCAGCATGCAAGCCTTCTGCACCCAGATAGGTCCCAACGACAGCCATTAGAGTTACGACAGGAGCGTATTTAGCCAGGAAGTCGTACTTTTCATGGGCAATAAGCAGCAAGCCAAGATACCCCATTACCAACCCTATGATAATGCCCACGACAGACTGTTTTAAAAGATGTGTAAGAGATATAGTCAGGGAAAAGTCCGTGGAGCCCATGGCAATGGACAGAACCGCAAACGTAATGACGGAGCCCGTTGCATCGTTGAAAGCCGATTCGCTGATCAGCGCCTGGGAAACCCTCTCTTTTATTCTGACTTGGCGGAAAACAGGTATTATCGTCGCAGGGTCAGTAGGAGCAATGGCCGCACCAAGCAGCATGGATGTTATCAGAGGGAGGCCGAGAACATAATGTGAAGCGAGACCCGTGAGTGCACCCATGATGAGTACTCCGAAGGTAGACAGGGCCACCAGTGTGATCCAGATTTTTTTCAGGACATTTAAATTAACCGAAGCTCCACCGTCAAAGAGGATGTAGCAGGCGCCGAAGATGAGTATGATTTGGTTCATTGCAGCTTCGGCAGGAACATGCAATAACCCTGTCACTTCGGGTCCAAGAATTATGCCGGCTACCAGGTATATCGCCACGTCGGGAAGGTTGATCTTTTGCGACAGGAATCCGGAAATAGCCCCAGCTGCAAGAATAATAGCAAACGAAAACAGCATCTGTTTAGCCATCTCAAAGCTGATCGCAGATTCCACACACCTTCTCCCGAACGTTTTATAAATTATAAACAAAATACCTCGCTTTTTGTCGGCAGGTCTTTTGTTTTATGCTTCTACCTGTCTTCGACCCTTGAGGGGATACTTTCAGCCTTCCAGATGTTTTTCCTGCCTAATACTATCAGCACAGTTCGACATGAAATACGCGCTTTGGAGCAGACGAGAGGATTGAGGGTTATAATCGAAAATAAAGAAATAATTTTATAGTTTGTAATTATTTTGGGGGTTAATTTACCATACATACGGCTACTATAAAAGGGATCAACTGTGAGTAAAGAATATACCCCTTTACCAGAGATACCGCTCAGCCGTGTGGATGACCTTCACGGTCTTGAATATATGGACAGTGCTGACCTTATACTCTTCATGGCCGGAAACCAGTTTATGGTCATGGATGAACTTCTCGATTTATTTCAGCAGGGATACCCGAAGATCAAAAAGATCTTTTATGAAACGCTGCCTCCTGGTTTAGAATTAAAACAGATCCTTGCAGGTGGTGCTAAGTTTGGTGAGAAGGAAATAAGGATAATACCCGATGTCTATACTGCTGTGACAGAGGATGCAATGAAGGAACTGTTAGATAGAGGATATATTGATGATTACTTTGTTTATCTTCACAATAGATTAGTATTAATGGTTCCTGAAGGTAATCCAGCAAGCATAAAATCAGTTAAGGATCTTGGCCGTGATGATGTGAGGATTTCCCAGCCAGGAGAAATGGAAGATATTACTCGATACATCATTGATATGTATAAAAGTGCTGGGGGTGATGCATTGGCAAAGAGGATTATGGATGATAAGAGGGCTGAAGGAACTACGATCCTTACAATTGTTCATCACAGAGAGACCCCATTGAGGATAAGAAAAGGCACAGTGGATGTCGGTCCTGTGTGGTCAACAGAGGTCAAGAATGCCCAGGGCATGGGTCTAAGGGTTGAGGCTATAGAACCTGGTGAAGGCTTGGATCAGAGGGATAAGGTAAATTATTATATAGCGAAACTAAAAGACGCCCCCCACTCTGGGAATGCTGAGAATTTTATCAATTTTATGAAGACGCCACAGGCTCAGCAGATTTACAGGCAGTTTGGCTTTGTGCCTCATTTCATGTAAACCCACATAATGCAGACGCTGTTTGTTAGTGAACATCTCACCTGGCGTGACTTATTCAAGGTACTGAGCAAGTAAGGAATCAACATCTCCTGAATCGTCAAAAGGTCTAAATGTACACTCCCCATTTATGACGTTTTTATGACATCAAATGTTATAATTAAGCGCAAACCCTTGTGCCCCCTTAGCTCAGAAGGATAGAGCACAGGTTTCCTAAACCTGGTGTCGCAGGTTCGATTCCTGCAGGGGGTACTTGCTTTTTCTCCTGATATGGACTTGGTTTCCTAAATCCCGAAGGCATTCGGGATTCGATTCCTGCAGGGGGCACCAGTTTTTCCAAATCGAAATCTAAGCTATTCTTAATAATCCGCCAGGAAATTTGCTTGTAAGCAGGAAAGGATTTTTTTAGTATAATGAACCATGAGTATTGAGATAATCCTTCTTCTGCTCGAATCAGTGTTGCTCATCGTTACGGTAATACTCCTTATTTTCAGCTTAAGAGAAGGCAGGGGAAGGAGAAACCTTTTATTACAGGTCGAAAGGGCAACAAAGGTCCTCACACGACAGGAATACTTTCTTACCGTCACCGATGCCATGATGGA
>DASPRG010000006.1:0-22911 GCA_035624555.1 Thermodesulfovibrionales bacterium | reverse complement strand
TACCCACTCCTGAGGCACCGACGATACTGACCATTTCTCCCTCTTTGATTGAAAGGTCAATGCCCTTTAATACATGTAGATCACCTGCCCTTGTAATAAAGGACTTTCTCAGTTGTGATGTCTCAATGAGGTTTGTCATCTTCCAGCGTGTTATCTTTCCCCTTTATATAATGAGTAATCCCCCCATCCCCCTTTAGAAAAGGGTGGTGAGGGGGGATTTGATTTGCCATTGCGAGTGAAGCGAAGCAATCTCGCCTTTTTGCAATGAGATTACCACGGTCGAAACAACCTCGCAATGACAGATAAATTTATTGACTTACTCATATCTCAATGGTTCCACAGGATTGAGTTTTGCTGCCTGCCTTGCAGGATAAAGGGTTGCAAGGAAACTGATGATGATTGCAGAGAAAGAAACAGCAAGGAAGTCGGTAAACTTCATCTTCACTGGCAGGTGGCTCAAATAATAAACATCAGCTGGGAGTTTGATAATCTGATATTTATCAAGGATATTGTTCAGGAGATATCCACAACTTACTCCAATAATAGTTCCGATGATTCCTATTAATATACCCTGGAGCATGAATATGGTCATAATCCCCCTGTTTGTTGCACCCATTGCCTTTAATATAGCTATCTCTCGGGTCTTTTCTATTACATTCATGATAAGAGTACTGATAATATTAAATGAAGCAACAAGGATTATAAGGATAAGGATGATAAACATGGCGAACTTCTCTAATTTCAGGGCAGAAAAGAGGTTTCTATGCATCTGCATCCAGTCCCTTGCATAGAGAGGAAAGCCTAATTTTGTCTGTAACCGTTCTCTAAGAGACGATGCCTTGTAAATATCCTTCAGTCTGAGTTCGATACCGGTTATATCCTCACCCATGCCGAAGAATTCCTGTGCAGGCTTTATGTCTGAAAGTACAAGATTGGAGTCATATTCAAACATTCCGACCTCAAAAATTGCCACAACCCTGAAAGGTTTTACTTTTGGAAGCATTCCCAGAGGACCTATTTCACCAAAAGGAGAAACAATATTAATGGTGTCTCCGGTGAATACGCCGAGGCTACTTGCAAGCTCTCTCCCAAGGATGATACCCGGGATTCCATTTTTTGGAGACAGGTCTTTTGGATTGCCATTCTTTATGAAGCTCAATATGTCTGTTGTCTTAGCCTCCATTTCTGGTTTTATCCCTCTCAGGAAAACGCCGTGTGCTCTACTGCCATAAGACACCATTACCTGACCGAGGACGAATGGGGCAGCTGAAGCAATATCCTCCTCACCTTCGAGTTTTTTGAGCACGTCATTGTATTTAGAAATTTTTCCTCTGTAATCAAGAATAACAACATGGGCACTTACTCCGAGTATTTTTCTCTGGAGGTCTTCATGGAATCCACTCATGACGGAGAGGACGACGAGGAGTGCCATCACACCAACAGCAACACCACCTATGGATATGAGGGCATTGACTGAGATACCCTTGTGTTTTTTCCTGGACTTAAGATACCTGAGGGCTATGAATAACTGGTATGGAAGATTCATCTGAAAAATCCCAGATCCCAAATTCCAATCTGCTTGGTTATTGTGATTTGGACATTGTTAATTATTTGATTATTGGTGCTTGAAACTTGGAATTTTCTTATTCTCATTGTTCTGGCTTGAGTTGAGGGAAAAGGATGACATCACGTATTGATTGAGAATTGGTTAATATCATTACAAGTCTGTCTATCCCGATACCTTCACCTGCCGCAGGTGGCATCCCATATTCAAGAGCTCTGATGAAATCATCATCCATCCGGTGTGCCTCTTCATCGCCTTTTGCTTTTTCCTCAACCTGTTTCATGAAACGCTCATGTTGGTCCAATGGGTCAGTCAGTTCTGAAAAGGCATTTGCTATCTCTTGTGAAGCAATGAAGAGTTCAAATCTTTCAGTCAGTTCTGGATTGCCCGTTTTTTTCTTAGCGAGAGGGGAGATTTCGACAGGATAATCGATGATGAAGGTCGGTTGAACAAGGTCAGGTTCTACGAATGTCTTAAAGATTTCATCAAGGATTTTACCAAGGGAGGCATCTCCTTTTATTTCTACAGTATGTGACTCTGCCCATTTTTTAGCCTTTTCCCTATCGCTGAGTACCTCTGATGGAACATTCTTCTGTAAAAGGGCGTCAAGCATGGGAATACTTGGCCAGGGAGGAGTAAGATCTATTACAGTGTCTCCATAAGGGATCTTCAGTGTTCCAAGGGTCCTATTTACGACATAGGTAACTAACTCCTCTGTAAAAGACATGAGGAAATTGTAGTCCCTGTAAGCGATATAGAACTCGAGCATTGTGAATTCAGGATTGTGTTTTGTAGATATACCCTCATTCCTGAAGTTCTTGTTCAGTTCATAGACACGCTCATAACCACCAACAAGGAGCCTTTTAAGATAAAGCTCTGGGGCAATTCTGAGATACAGGTCAGTACCGAGGGCTATATGATGAGTCTTGAAAGGCTTAGCAGTTGCTCCCCCTGGTATCTGCTGCATCATGGGTGTTTCGACCTCAATGAAACCCTTTAACTCAAGGAAATCCCTGGTAGCCTTAATAATGGCGCTTCTTTTTGCAAATGTATGGCGCACCTCAGTATTAACAATCAAATCCACATATCTCTGTCTGTATCTTATTTCAATATCTTTTAATCCATGCCACTTCTCAGGTAGAGGTCTCAGTGATTTTGAAAGGAAGACGAAATCCTCTACCTCTACAGTTAGCTCATGAGTTCTTGTTCTGAATAATTTTCCCTTTAAGCCGATGATATCACCAATGTCGAGCTTTTTAAGTAGATCCTGCTTTTCTCCAAGGATGTCTTTTTTGAAATAGACCTGTATCTTGCCTGTAACATCCTGGATATGGGCAAAGGCGGCCTTACCAAAATCTCTCATGGAGATAATCCTGCCTGCAAGAGAACATGAAACAGGGCTTGCTTCAAGGGATTCCTTTGAAACAGGATCTAATTTATTCAGGAGATCTGATGCGTGATCCTCTGCATAAAAAGAGCCACCAAAGGGTTCGATCCCAGATTGGCGTAATTCTTCGAGCTTCTTCCTTCTCTGCTCTATAAGTTCATTGATATCTTTCATAGGTTTAGGATTATAATGATTAATTTTGGACTAAGTCAAACTTTCTCCATGCAATGTAGATATCTTCTGTCCCGTGGTAAGGATAAGGCATTTCTCGAAACTGTTCAGACTATCTCAACTTCGCATTCAATATTCGCCCTCCCCCTTGATGGGGGAGGGCAAGGGAGAGGGTGATTATTCCATTGATTCACCCTCCCTTTTATCCCCTCCCATCAAAGGGAGGGGAAGTATTGTGGTGAATTTCTCTTTTTCCTTCTAATATGAAATCAGAGATGCTTCCCAGGCAGTTAGTTGCTGAATCATAAGCTGGAGGACTTGTTATAATAATTATAAAGCTAAGTTTGAAATTGAGGTTTAAAAGATATGGAAGTGAAATTGGATTCTTTTACCCCTGCGTATAAACTTTTACCTTCGGGTGTATTGTCTGACAAGATCAGGGAAGCAGAGGAGATTTTGAAAGAGTGTACTTTATGTCCGAGAGAGTGCAGGGTTGACAGAACATCAGATCAGAAGGGATTTTGTAAAACAGGGGATAGGCCCTTTGTATCGAGCTGGGGTCCTCATTTTGGAGAGGAGAGGCCCCTCGTTGGTCGGTTCGGTTCTGGCACTATCTTTTTCAGCAATTGTAATCTCGGTTGCCTCTTCTGTCAGAATTACTCGATAAGCCATCTTGGAGAAGGCATTGAGATATCTTTTGAAAAACTTGCGGATATCATGCTCGCCTTGCAACAAGGAGGTTGTCATAACATCAATCTTGTCACACCAACACATCAGATGCCGATGATTCTCAGATCTATACAGATTGCTTCTAAGAAAGGCCTGAATGTTCCAATTGTCTATAACTGTGGCGGTTATGAATCCCTCCATTCACTAAAGCTTCTCGAAGGAGTCGTTGACATATATATGCCTGATTTTAAATACATAGATTCTGAAATGTCCCTTAAATATTCCTATGCCAAGGATTATCCAGAGGCTGCAATGGTTGCAGTAAAAGAAATGCACAGGCAGGTTGGAGACCTTATTATAGATAAAGGCATTGCCCTGAGGGGACTACTTGTGAGGCATCTTGTGCTCCCTGAAGGAGTTGCTGGTACTGTAGGCGTTGTTAAATTTATTGCCGAGGAGATATCAAAAGATACTTATATTAATATTATGGATCAGTACCATCCCTGTTACAAAGCCTTCGATAACCTACCTTTAAACAGAAGGCTTACAAATAAAGAGTTTGAAGAGGCAGTAAGGATGGCGCTGGAAGCAGGGCTCAGGAGGATAGACGGGATAACTATATAATTAAAGCTCTATAATATCTGCTTCCATCTTTTCTAAGTCTGCAAGTGCAACCGTTGACTTCCCATAAAGCCAGGAGCCTGCTTCTCCAGGATTAACGACAAGGGTATGTTTGACCTTCCTCACAATTGGTTCATGTGTATGACCGTAAACAATCAGGTCAAAATGTCCGCTGTCAGCGAGGGCATCGACAATAAGATGCTCATGTAAAACGATGATCTTCTTATTATGGAATGTAAATATATATGGCTGGTTATAAATATTGCCTCCAGATCTCTCCAAGAGCAGGAGTTTATCCCCATCATTGTTACCAAATATTCCCACATATTTACAGGTTAGTTCTTTGAATAATTTCAAAGTGAAGGGTGATGTAAAATCACCAGCATGGATAACAAGCTCTACCCTCTTCATATTGAAGAGGTCAATAGCCTTTCTCGTAAGATTCAGATTGTCATGTGTATCAGAGATTATTCCAATAAGCATATGCGCCTCCTTTTCAAAGTCCACCTTTGCTAAAGGGGGATAGGGGGGGATTACAAATTTTAAAATATCCTTTATTTCAGTAATCTCCCCTGACCCCTCTTTACAAAAGAGGGGTAAAGAATAAAACTATCTTCCTTCAGGGCCTTATATTCTGTTGGATAATGTTGCTGATACCTAGACGGATCATCATTATAGCGATTGATGCAAGGAGTAGGGCCATAATCTTCGAGATTCCAGCTACACCACCCTTGCCAAAGAAATGTAAAATTCTCCCGGCATTTACAAATGAAGACCATACAATGATAAGATTAAGAATAAATGAGATAATTGTTGGGATGACACCATAATGGTCTACGAGAACAAGGATTGTGGTGAGCACTGCAGGACCTGTAATTAAAGGAACCCCAATAGGTACTACGCCCATTTTATCGGCAGGTTTTTTCCGCTCCTCATCATGCCTTATAAGGTCGAGGATTGCAAAAATGAGAAGGACGAGCCCCCCTCCAATCTTGAAGTCATCTGCGGTAATCCCCAGTATTTTAAAAATTGCTTCTCCCAATGCAACAAATAAAAGACCCACAATCAAGGCTGTAAGTAGTGAGTCTCTAATGATCGTCTTTCTTTCTGGATCTGATATTTCTTTGGTTAAAGAGATAAAAATGGGAAGAACCGTAAAAACATTTGTTGCAACAAAAAGAGGTATAAAAGTGTTAGGTAGTATCTTTAAAATATTTTCCATAAGGATAATTATAATACTCCCAACTATAATTGTCATAACTTTATGTTCAAGGTTATTTTTGGATTCATCTCTTTGCTTTTGCAAGGTATCTTTACCCAGTGTAACAATTAGAAAATGATCTGTTATGGCTTGATGATTATCCTGCGGCGAGTAATCGATAAATACTAAATATGTGTTAAAATGGAAACTAAGGAAGAGGTGGTACTCCGGTAAAGAATTATTTTAAAAAAGTCAGAATAGGCTTACCTTAAACTTACGAAGAAAGAAGATATGGAGGGATTCAGTAACGCAGATCATATATTTGAAAACATACTCCAGGGGATTACAGATTCAGTTCTTCTCCTCTCTAAAGATCTTGAAATCCTCTGGGCTAATGAAGCTTTTCAGAATCAAACAGGTTATAAAAGAAAAGAAATTATTGGTAATTATTGCTACAAGCTTACTCACCATCAGGAGGTTCCCTGTCAGTCCCCTCATGATTTATGCCCTATAGTTGAGGCCTTAGAAAACGGCAGAACTGCAACTACAATCCATACTCACTTCGACAAGGAAGGGAATAAGATTTTTGTGGAAGTCAGTGCATATCCATTAAAAGATGAAAAAGGGAATATCATCCAGTTTGTCTACATATACAGGGACATTACCGATATGAAGAGATTGGAAGAGGAGCTGCGAATATCTCGTGATGAATTAGAAATACGGGTTGAGGAACGAACAGAAGAATTAGCGAAATACCAGTATCATCTTGAGGAGCTCGTGGAAGAACGCACAGCAAAGCTAAAAGCAGCCACTGAAAATCTTCAACAGGAAATTACCGAACGAATGAAGATGGAGGAGGCACTACGCAAATCATACGGTGAACTGGAAATACGTGTTAAAGAACGAACTGCTGAGCTGGAAAAAGTCAATGTGGAATTACTGAATGAAATCGCAGAGCGCAAACGCATAGAGGAAGCTCTTCGGAGAGGCGAAGCAAGGCTTACTGAAGCACAGCGCATTGCCCATCTTGGAAATTGGGATTGGAATATACAAACGAATCAATTGTACTGGTCTGATGAGATTTACCGCATTTTCGGTTTATCTCCACAGCAGTTTGGTGCGACGTACGAAGCATTCCTGGATTTTGTTTATCCCAACGATAGAGAATTCGTAAAAGAGGCTGTAAATAACGCCCTATTTGAGAACAAGCCCTACAGTATTGACCATCGTATTGTTTTGCCTGATGGCACGGTTCGAATCGTTCACGAGCAGGCAGAAGTCACATTTAATGAAGCTGGTAACCCGATCCGAATGATCGGAACGGTATTAGATATTACAGATAATAAAAAAGCAGAAGAAGAATTAAAAGAATCTTACGGGCAGTTGCGTGAGCTCTCAGCACACTTACGGTCGGTAAGAGAGGAAGAGAGGACGAACATCGCACGAGAGATCCATGATGAGTTAGGCCAGGTATTAACCGCTTTAAAAATAGATGTATCCATGTTGTCAAATAAACTGTATCCCGATAGCAAGCTCCTTGAAAAAACAGAATCAATAATAAAACGGATTGATGAAACCATCCAGTCAGTGAAGAGGATATGCGCTGAATTGAGGCCTACGATACTGGATCATTTTGGCCTCTCAGCCGCGATCGAATGGCATGTGGAGGGGTTTGAAAGCCGGACGGGCATAAAATGTGATGTTCCCTTTGAGCCAAGGGAAATTGTCCTGGATCAAGATCTCACCACTTCTGTCTTCCGTATTTGCCAGGAGGCATTGACGAACGTCGCTCGCCATGCAAATGCAACAGAAGTAAAAATAAGTCTGAGATTAAAAGATGGCAATATTAGGCTTGAAGTAAGAGACAATGGTAAAGGGTTTAAAGAAAAACAGTTTTCAGATCCCAAATCATTCGGTCTTATTGGGATAAAAGAGCGTGTCAATTTTTTGGGAGGTAATGTTAAAATCAACGGTATTCGAGATAAAGGAACTACGATAACCATAAATATTCCTCTCAGGAAAAAGGAGGAACCCGATGATAAAAATATTAATCGCTGATGACCACGCCATTGTTCGTGAGGGACTGAAGCAGATTCTTTCAGAGAGCCCTGATTTGGTTGTCGTTGCTGAAGCGAGTACAGGCCAGGAAGTGATTGACAAGGTAGGTAAAAATGATCTGGATCTGGTCGTCTTAGACATTTCCATGCCAGGCAGAGGCGGAATGGATATTTTGAAAGAGGTAAAAAGTCTAAAACCTAAACTTCCCGTTTTGATATTAAGCATGTACCCAGAAGAGCAATATGCAGTTCGGGTTTTAAAGTCAGGTGCCTCCGGATATCTAACAAAAGAAAGCGCGCCTGTTGAACTGGTAAAGGCAATCCGACAAATATCTCAGGGCAAGAAATATATAAGTCCTTCCCTTGCAGAGAAATTAGCCGTTGATTTAGAAGTTAGTTCTGACAAACTACCTCATGAAACCCTCTCCGACCGCGAGTATCAGGTAATGTGTATGATTGCCTCAGGTAAAACTCTCAAAGAGATTGCCGACGAGCTGTCGCTTAGTATAAAAACTATCAGCACATACAGATCCCGCATTCTCGAAAAGATGAACATGAGAACGAATGCAGAATTAACCCATTATGCTGTAAAAAATAGACTTGTAGATTAAAACATCTGCGACTTTCAACCCTTATCCTTTAACCTCTTACCTTCTAATTTTAAACTTTCAACTTGTAATCCGTAATTGTTTCTGATTGGTATAGGATAAATACCTACAACGTGCCAAGCTAAAGTCTTACAGAAAAATAGGAATTATGCTGATACTCTTTTCTTAGATTTCATGATAAAAAATAGATGTGACTGAAGATTCAAGGGATACATATAAGGAGGTTAAGATGAAATGTCCACACCTTATTAAATGGATAACATTTGCTTGTAAGGCTAAAGATCAACTCTATTTCCCGAGCTCTTTCCAGCTTCAGGAATACTGTAATCGTAAAGAGCATAGAAAATGCCCATTTCATTGTCCCGAAAATGAATTATCAAATCCCCCCTCACCCCCCTTTTCCAAAGGGGGGATGGGGGGCTTAATTAATTTTCATAAAATCTTTTGTAAGCCAAAAGCTCATGATGATTTGAGCGATCATAGCGAATATTTTGAAGGCACTTACCTTTAATGAGCCATACAAAGGAGAAAAATGTTATCAATAGAGGTAGAAACGATGATAAAAATACTCGTTGCAGATGATCACGCTATTGTCCGTGAAGGGTTAAAGCAGATCCTTTCGCAGACTCCTGACCTGGTTGTCATTGCTGAAGCGAGCAACGGCCAAGAAGTAATAGACAAGATCAGCAAGAACGATTTCAACCTGGTTGTCCTGGATATTACCATGCCTGGCAAGAGCGGGCTGGAGGTTTTGAGAGAGATAAAAGGTCAAAAACCTAAACTCCCTGTTCTGATATTAAGCATGTATCCTGAAGACCAGTATGCAGAACGGGTATTAAAAGCAGGCGCCTCGGGGTATTTAACAAAAGATAGCGCACCTGATGAACTGGTAAAAGCCATACGTCAAATATCTCAGGGCAAGAAATATGTAACTCCTTCATTCGCTGAAAAATTAGCTATAGACTCAGAGTGGGGAGCAGTAAATCATTAAAACTGTGTAAGTAAGAAGAGGTCTCAACCCCTTAAGGTGATTCCAGAGACAAAAACTGGTTTACATCAAGGTGTGTCTGAAATCGAAAAACTTTCATCTGTCTATTATTCCGGTAAATATGTTCTTTACTTCTCGTACTATCTCTTTATGGACTTCAGGATTTCCGGCAACGATGTTACCAGTCATTAAATAGTGATTATCTCCTCCAAAATCAGTCACAACTCCTCCTGCCTCTTTGATGAGCAGGCTTCCTGCTGCAATATCCCAGGGGCTGAGTCCTAACTCAAAAAAGCCATCACATCTTCCACAGGCGAGATAGGCAAGATCAAGGGCAGCAGAGCCAGCTCTCCTCAAGTCACTGACCTTGAGGAAGATATTTTTGAAGAGTTTCAGATAGGGATCTATCATCTCCTTACTACGGAAAGGAAAGCCTGTGGTGATAAGGCTCTCCCTGATATTAATGTTGGATACTTCTATGGAAGAGCAGTTTAAATAAGCACCTGTGCCTTTTTCTGTCCAGAAGAGTTCATTCCTTAAAGGGTCAAGGATAACACCCAAAACTATTTCACCTTCAAATTCGAGTGCTATCGAAACCGAAAAAACAGGATAACCATGAATATAGTTTGTTGTGCCATCAAGTGGGTCAATTATCCAGCGGTATTTTCCCTTTCCAAACTCTTTCAGAGCTTCTTCTGCTAAAAAGTGATGATCAGGAAAATATTCTTTTATTGTATCAATGATAATTTTTTCTGATTCTCTGTCAACAGAGGTAACAAAGTCAGATGCTTGCTTCAGGCCAATATCCCTCTTTGAAATTTTGCCAAGGTGACTAAAAATGATTTGCCCCGCGAGTCTTGCAGCTTTTATAGCGATATCAAGGAATTCTTTTGTTCCGTCGAGCATATTAATTTATAACATTTCTTAAAAATTTCTGATATTGATATCTTTTATTGATACTGGTGTTGTTTATCAGTTTGAAAGGAGGGAGAGGGGCCCCTGGGGTATGGAAGGCCCCTCACGGGGGGTAAAGAAATCACTATATCAATGAAATCCTTCTCATAAATGTCTTAGTTAAATCTTCCTTAATAATATGATAGGGCAAATAAAGAAAGAATGAGTATCAGCATTAGTCTGATTTTTTTGTAGGAATTTGTCTCTTTGCTCTGTAGGTTTTTGTCTTACGATCTTCCTGTACTTATATGATTATATGTGACTTTTTGACTCATTAAATTCTGAAAATAAGTTGTTGAGTTTGCTATGCTTTTAGCCACCAGAGTAATTTTCTTTACTTTTTTGGGTCACCTAAGATCAAAGTCCAGTAACTCCTTCCGTTACTGCTTTTTGCATACGATGCCCCTGCTTCTTTGAATTCTGGATTCATGATATTTTTGCAATGTATCTCACTTTTCAGCCATGCCCTCACTGCATCTTCAGCAGTTCTATACCCCTGACCTAAATTCTCTCCATAAGAAACCCACCAGTAACCAACCCTTGAAAGTCTTTCCCCTGGATCGCTCCTGTCAGAACCCTTGTGACTGAGAAAACCTTTATCAGCCATATCCATGGAATGCTGTAATGCTGCCTGTCCAAGTGTATTATCCCAGATAACAAGCCGGGCTGGCTTATAGTATCTATTACCACACATCATTCCTTTTGTACGTGCCTCATTAATCGGTTCCAGAATGTCCTTCACAAGTGAATTGTCTTTACTGTACCATTCTGAAGACGAATTGAAAATACTGACGCACCCACAGAGAAAAACCATAATAGATATGAATACACAAGTCTTCATAACGATTTTCTTTTGATAAAATCTTCTCATTCTATAAAACTTATATTATCAGTTGATTTTTGATCCTCTATGCAAAAATGAAAAGACATATTGAAAAAGGACTGAAACTTTAACTGTTCGGTACACGTATCATATACGCATAGGGGGGTGTCGTATCCGTGAGGAGGGCAGGGTTTAATTGTTTTATTGCTCTGACAGTTGTATTAAACTTTTCTGCCAGAGTTTTCAAACTGATAATTCTATCTGTTTTTATTTCTCTATAATCTGCTGCTTCTTTCCGTGTGCTCTCATATGACTCGAACCCGTATCTTTCCGGATCCTGAGCGATAGTAAAGGCAGCCATAAAAGAAGCTAAATAGCGTTTTATGATAAAGGGAAAACATTCCGATTCACACTTATTCAATATACGTTTAATCCTTCCTTCCCCTGCGTTGTATGCCGCAAGGGCGATATCCCAGGCACCGAACATAGAGTGGAGATCCCTCAGGTAATGAGCTGCTGCGTATGTTGACTTGACTGGATCCTTCCGCTCATCCACGTATTTATCTATCCTGAGACCATACTTCCGAGCAGTACCTTTTACAAACTGCCAAAGTCCGGCAGCATCCCCTGGCCCGACGAGCAGAGGAGAGAATTCACTTTCGATAAGGGGGAGATACGCTATCTCGACAGGAATGTCTTTCTCCTGAAATATTTCTGTTACTAGATCTATATATTGATAAGAGTTGTTGAGTCTCTTTTCGAACATTTCCGGCATCTTCCGTGTAAAAAATTGTATTGCTCTATCATAAAGTTGATTTGTAGATTCATGTTCTTTTATCGCATGGAGCTCTTCACTGGCAGTGATGCTACCTGGCATCCATAACAAGAAAAGCAATAACAATATTGATGTAAATAACTTTGTCATTTCCCCCTGACCTTTATTTGAAAGTATTAAACCCGGATTTTAAAGAGAAAGTTTTTTCGATTGCTTCATTATGTGAGTTAAGTGTCAAATTATAGCATTTTTAAAGTTTCGGTTGTCAAGAGATTTCCATCTTCTTTTCACTTTGCTTTGTTATAAAGTTGTTCTGTGATAGTAGGTTTCCATGCTATTTTGTGTTTGTGCACTTCATTTTTTTAGTACCTCCGAACTTATTAACTTCTGTGCTGTATCCTCCAGCTCTTACGCACTATCAGACTTCTGCATGAGCCTTTTCTCCCATGACACAGCTTTTCCATAGTCTTCGAACAGCCGCTCCAGTTTTCGAAATTCAGAGGTATGTACTGATCTCCTGCTGTTTTTCCTTTCTTCTTCCACAGCACTATGAAGCATTTCATGATAAACAACATACCTGATAAAGTAACGCGGGACATTTCTCCTGTCCAGGACGGGATTTATTCTTATGATATCAGTATGTCCGCAGTAACTGCCCAACGTTCGATTCCTTACAGCCCTCCGTGCATTCCCTTTTCCCCAGCCGATCGACGCTGTTATTGTCCCTCCGAAATACTTATTATTGAGATCATCGAAGATCTCTCTCAGATTGTGAAATCTGCCCTTTGTGTGGATACTAAGTCTGGAGTTTTGCCCTCTCTTTTTCAGGCAGGTTTGATTTTCGCTGATAAATTTCCTGATGAGTGGTGTTCGGCATTTCCTTGTTTTAATAAAACTGGCCATCTCCCTGATGACTTCATCATCAGCATTGAGAAACATCCAGTGCATTCTAGCAGAAACCAAATTGCCTTTTGTTCTTATTGAAAGCAGACTGGCAGAATTATCTGTTAGGGTCAGAGAAACAGATTTCCCGGTCATCTTCTCTAAAGAATCCTTGAGAGTATCTTTGCTGTTAGAAAACTGCAAGCTTAATTGCAATATAATGATTAAGGTCATTATAGACGATTCAGCTTATAATTGCTGCCATCAGTTAGTCAGGTACAAGTGTTGATAAAACCTTCAGACAAGATGACTTCATGTAGCAAATGGAGTAAATAGTTTACAGATTTCATAATAAAGTGTATATTTTGACCAATACACTGCTAAAAACTGGACATCATAAAGACCAAAAAGAGGTAAGTATGACGAGAGAGAGAAAAACAGTGAATGTACTAATCTGGCTGTCTTTTTTTGGATTGTTTTTTCTTTCTATCGTAGCAGAAGGGTCAGACTCGATGCTGATTGAGAAAACCGATCAAGCATATGTATTTATAGATAATGAATCAATAAAGCACATTTCTGACAACATCGTCAGAGCATGGGTTAAATATTTTCCTCATACGATGTTAGAACCTTTCAAGTCAAAATATCTTCATTATTATTTAAGCTATTATGAATTCGATTGTGCTGAGAAAAAGAACAGAGTCCTTCAAACAGTTTTCTATTACACGGATTATACATCTGAGCATGATGATAGAGAACATCAATGGTCTCCTCTTGCACCAGATACTGTTGAGTCTGCTTTATTTGAGTACGTCTGTAAAAATAATCGCACCAATCTTTCATCTGACCATCAGGAAGTTGGTGTGAAACCTTCGCAACCACCAGAACCATCAGAATCCATATTCACTATTCAGGTGGGTACCTTCAGAGACATCTCCCGCGCAGAGGATCTTAAAGACAGGCTTATTCAAAAGGGTTATAAAGCATATATAGCTACTTCGGAATCAAAAAACAATGGAATGCTCTACAAGGTCTGTATCGGGGAATTCAGCGACAGAGAAAAAGCAGAGAGTCTATCCGCAGAAATTAAAAACACCGAAGGCCTTGAAACATTTGTAACCGCAAAGTAAAGTAATTTTTTTCTTCCGGAAATCTTCACCCAGCATATTTATGGGAACATATTGGGGACAGATGCGAGTGATGGTTACTCTACAATTCAGCCTTGATAACGGAACCCTTCAAGGATTTTTCTTAGTTCCTCAGGATCCAAGATCTTTAAAAAAATATTTCTGCTATTTTCTCTTTCAAGGTAACGATCTCAAAGGCAAAGGAAGCCATAGAGGCGATTTTTGATAAATAGACAACTTTTGCATCCAGGACAGCATTATTGCCATTGTCACAATAGAGCAGGGCAACGATTCTTTCCCTTACCGTAAGCGGTATTACGAGCACATCCAAAGGTATGCCTGAGAGGATCTCTATCAAAGGCACGTTGAGCTGTGGATCATGAAGAGGTCCCCGGTAAAATATTTTTTTCTCCATAACTTCGGAAAAGATTAACGATTCCTCTTTTGCTATTTCAAATTCTTCAATACAGAGACCTTTTGCCTTCCAAAATATAATTTTACCATTCCATATTCTGAAGACGGAAACTCTTTCTACTATCTTGTATGCCACTCGGAGAAGAATATCGACTATTTCTTCAGGATTGTCGACACTTGAAAAAGCTTTTTTAATACTATCTGTCGTATCGAGGGCTTCGGTCTTGGGATTGAATCGGTCCAAAAAACTTATATATAATCTTTTTCCTGTCTTTTTCCCATAATACCTCTCAAGAATATCTAAAAATCTCATTTCTGGAATCGCATAAGGAATGATATCAAAACCCGTTATGAACCTTAGCTCATCAATTTTCTCTATATCTGGATCCAGGAATGCACAATGCAGTCTTTTGCCCTCTACCAACAAAGGGATAATTTTTTGTGTATCGATAAGCTCCTGGTCTATGGCATGCATTGTCTCTTCTGAGATAGAAGCTATCATTTCATTGGTAACAGCGTGTAACTTATAATGCTTGCTCAGGAAGTCCTTAAACTCTTCTTCCGTCAAAATTCTAAGTTCTATGAGATTGGTGCCAATTCTTCCACCAAAAACTACTTGTCTCTCAAGGGCGAGATTCAGTTGTTGTCTCGTTATGATGCCTTTACTGATAAGGACTTCTCCGAGCTTAAGTTTTTTCGGGAACTTCAGTCCTGTGGTATCCAATAATTCTTTCGCCATTTTTTGTATACCTTATCTGCTGTTAACAACAAAAAATATGCCATAAGAAAGTATTGGATTTAAACGCTAAAATTTATGAATAAGGCTTTATGACCGGTAAATAATTGACATATTTTGTCATTTTATATGTGTGCCAAAGGGGAAAGTAACTCTCTAATCCTCTTTGCCAAAGGGGAGGTTAGATGTTGGTCAAAGGGAGAATGGAAATGACAAAAACCGAAAGATTGTAGAGTTTACTTTTGCTAACATTTTTGCTCTAATATACATGATTACATAAGCAATTAAAGCTATAACAAAATGAAGGAGGATCCATGAAACTACCGGAATACGTTACTGTAGAGGAAGTAAGGAGAGTTTGTAAAGAGCTTAAGATAAGGGACTGGACAAAATTAAAAAAACCTAAGGTATTATTGAAGGAAGCGAAGATTATTCTCTCTCATGTCAATACTGACAAGATAAAACCTACTCTTGAGGACTTCAGGACAGGCCTCGAGGTAGAACTTGAACATGGCACGATGTTTAAACCGCATAACGTTACGAACAACCATCCCATCCTCACGGGGAAAATTGTGATGGCTCATTTTATGGAGACCCTCGATTATTACAAGCGCCTCGAAATAGCTGAGGTTGAAGGCGATCTTCTCAAGGCGGTTATTGCAAAGAACATGGAAAAAATCCAGAAATACTACAAAAAACTCGCCAAGGCAAAAAGTGAACTTGGCAAGGTTGAATCCGGACAGCTTAAATAAACGTGCAAAACAAGGACACCTTTTATAAAATTCGCCAGGATTAAAGAGATTAAAAACATTGCAGTGTTGAATATCAAGATATTGAAAAGAATTTTTAATGCGATGAGCATGGCATACCTTATATTATTATGGATTATGGGGTTAAGACCTTATCTATCAAAATAAGGCTGATGTAAGAATAACACTTACAAAAAAATCAGATAAACACTGATATTTTTAATATGACCAATGACTTAATATCTGTTAAGTATAAGCTCTTATATCCTAAGAAAGGAGGTATTCCATGAAATTAACGAAGGTCGCCAAAAAAGTTTCAATGACATGTAAATGCAAAAACTCCTGTTAGTTTTTTCCCAGGGCAGTATTTTAAGACTGTGAGAAGAATCTTTTTTGGGAAGGGCGTGTTTTAAAGACACGCTCTTTTTTATTAATAGAAGTCTAAAAGGAGAGATCCCAGACAATCCTTTCAAGAAGTTAATAAACGGTTTGTTCTATTGTGTCAATGATTAAGAAATATTCAGCAAGATTGTATGAGTAAGTATGCTGAACCGCTATAATCATTCAAGCTTATATATTCTCTATGAAGCTGTTTCTCCTTGTGAAGCAGTTTATACTCTTGATATGCTCCAGTAATGGTCAGGTTTGAGATCAGGTAAAGTACTCCGGTAAGTATCAGAGTAATAAAAAAGACCGTAAAGAAAAGTTTGGGCTTACGGAGAAAAAGAAAACAGACTACCCCTGCGAGAGCAATGGCAATGTGTATATTGTCCCGAAAGTAATCAAAAAAAATATATTTTATCATCAACAAAAAATCCATAGATACTCCTTTCTTTCTCTTTTCATTTGTTTTTAAGATTTGAAAATAGGTTGGGCTATGGCAGTCTCAGTTTGAACTTGATAGTCCAAATTGATACTGCCACAGCATAGGGGAGGGAAATGGGGTATCATGGTATTATTAAACCTACTGCTGCATAAGGATTTCTGTGACAGGAATCACAAATGGAGTTTTTTCTTTTCTGGATGATGTCAAGATCATCCAGAAAAGAGCTTGAATAAATAAACAGAAAAGATATAGCAGCAAATGTTCTAAGGGTAACTCCCGTTGCTGATTCTTTACCCTTTAAGATTTACTACTTTGAGATTTTTCTTTAAGACAGCTTTTAAGCTATTACTTTTTTTTCTTATGCGTTGCGCAGTATTTCATTTTTCCGGTTACAGGGTTCTTACATTTTTTCCCCTTTGTTGTCTTGGCGCTACATGTTGCCTTTTTTGCTTGTGCCATGTTTCCTCCTTCTGTTATTGAGATATATTTATCTCTATGTTCTTAATGTTCCTAATATATCATAAAACTATGAATAATGCATCCCCATTCACATCTCAGATGTTTCAATGTAAAATAACATCAAGTAGATAATTTATACATTGATTTCATTAAAGGAGGAGCCATGCCTATTTATGAATTCTACTGCGCCGATTGCAATACTATTTTTAACTTCTTCTCTCGTCGCGTAAACACGGAAAAACGACCTATGTGCCCGAAGTGCAATAAAGTACCTCTGGAACGTCTCATATCCAGATTTTCATTTCTTAAAGGTACAAAAGAGCAGGATGATATGGGGATGCCTCAATTGGATGAATCGAAGGTACAAAAGGCTTTATCTTTGATAGAACGAAAGGCTCAAGATGTAAACGAAGACGATCCTAGGCAGGCTGCCCATCTTATGCGTAAACTGTTCGATACAACAGGGATGGATTTTGGATCCAGCATAGAAGAGGCGTTGAGACGCATTGAGGCTGGAGAAGACCCAGATAAGATAGAAGAAGAGATGGGAGATATCTTAAGTGAGGAAGACCTTTTTACAGTATCCCCAAAAATCTCTCAGAAATTTAAAAGAAAGCTCCCTGAACGAGATGAAACACTCTATTATCTATAACATGTTCTCTTTAAAGTTTTGAGAAGGTCAGTTATTGTCTGCAATAAGTAAAGTAAGTCAAACCAGCAAAGGCAGATTCCATCAGTCATCGCAACTTTAGTTTGAATAAATTCAAACCTTTTCTTGATTGACAAACTAATTCTGGGGAATTAACATTTTTGTAGAGAGATTTTAATGGAAAGAAAGAGAATCTTGGGTGTTGAAGTCGGGAGAAAGCAGAGACAGGGAGCCCGGAGTGCAGATGTGGTGAGCAGGCCTCAAGTCAAAATAGGGGGAAGCCTAAAGCATCTGCCAGGGCACCCACTTGATAAGTAGCCATGACAACTCAGCACCCAAGTTTCATTCTCCTGGTAAAAAGCTATCAATTTATAACTCTTTTTGCCTCAGATTTTTCTCTGAGATCCTCTACCGACCAAATCTACCTTGGTCCTATACGAAAACGGTAGGAGTGATAACTGAAGACAACCCCATCCGGGGTAATTTCCTCTAACTTCAGGTCGGCAGTCAAATATTCCCCTTCCCGCATCATTGAACCATTGATTCTCGCCATTCGTGAATCTGGGTCATTAGAATAAAGGGAGACAGAAATCGTAATAGGGGGCACGCTCTGCCGGATTGATAAGGGCAGATCATCTAAGTTATATACTTTGTTTTCTACTGGAGCTAAATTTTTCTTGGTGGGTTTCATCTCTGAGGGAGCTTGACGAGTTATCTGAGTTTGCTGTTGTAATGGTGGAGATATTTCACGCGAACTTCCTGTATCAATTGATGGTGTCAGTTTATCTGTAGTTTGTTCCATGGGCTTTTTTTGCTGAACAGTTTTTCCGGAGTTATCTTCCTTTTTCGATACATTTGTTTCTGACTTTGACGTAGCCTTTGTGAGGTAACTGGAATGAAATTCTTCTTTTTTTGATTCACGCTGTCCAACTGTTGAGTAGGTAACTGCTTCGGGTTTTTTTGATTGCCATGGAACCAACCACCACGCTAATAAGGCTCCATTCAACAGCAATGCTAAAAGAAGTAGATAAGGCAGTAGCGAACTCTTTTTCTGCTCCTGTACTATAACATCCTGAACTGTCATGAGATCTGGAACTGTTCCTTGCTTGCGTTCTTTCTCTGACTTTTTCAAGGCATCAAGAATATAAGACATCCTATTTAACCTTCTGCTTGTTAATCAATAATGGTTCTTCACTACCAACTTCATTATTCAGATGGATTATGGTCTGGGGCCCTACAATCCCATTAGGCACCAAACCTTTAGCAAGTTGAAATCTTTTTACTTCTCTGACAAGGGTATCATCAAATATAAAATTTTTCTGGGATCGGGTTTCCCTGCCTTGAATGATTGATAGTTGTCTATCTATCCACTGCACTATCCTTCGTTTCTGACCCGGAAGAACAGGGCTCCTGTAATCTGTTGGCATTCTCCATAGAAGAAAGTAATCACCGTACCACCTCTTTTCGATCTCTTTGATATCAACTACTTTGGCTTCCGTTCCCACTACGATGGTTGCATTTTGCCCAGTAATAGCTGTTAATGTGGCATAAAATTCCCGACCTTGGTCATTGTATAGCTTAAACACTGTTGGTCTGTTTAACTGTAGCAGACTGTCTAAAGTGCTTTGTTCATACAGGCAACCTAACCCCTGTGTTCGAGCTTGTTTGCAGGCATTTCCAGCATTGGGATTATAAATGACATTCCACTTTTGGAATAATGATTGGTAAGCCAGTTCTTTGCTGGTCTGAATCTCTTGGTCTGCGGGCCAGTCCAGTAATAAGCGGGGATATTCTATTACCGGTTCAGGAACAGTTGCATGTTTGACAGGCTTAGAGGTGAATATTGCCAAAGGATTTGTTTGGTAGTGGTAGTAAATCGCTGAAAGAGCAACAACACATCCTGTGATCAACAAACTGGCGAGTGCCCATCTGAAGGGGTACCTTTTGGTCTTATTCTCCCCGAATACCTCGCTTGCTGCTTTAAATAACGTAGTTTTGTCAACTCTTTCTCGTCCCTGGACATACGCTCCGAGCAAAGCCCGATCACATATCAAGTTGATCAGCCGCGGAATTCCACCACTCAAGCGGAAGAGTTTGTCAATAGTCGAAGGTGGAAATAATTTACCGCGTGCCCCTGCTACTGCCAGGCGATGTTTCACGTATGCTGAGACTTCCTGCTTTGATAATGAACCCAGATGGTAACGAGCAGTGATTCTCTGTGACAGCTGCCGCAACTCTTGTCGGGACAACATATCCTTGAGTTCCGGCTGCCCCAGCATGATGATTTGAAGCAATTTGTGTTGATTTGTCTCAAGATTGGTCAGTAACCGCACCTGTTCCAACACATCAATACTGAGATTCTGAGCCTCTTCAATAACGAGTACTGTCTTACGACCTTTAGTGTGGGCATCAAGCAAATATGCGTTAATATGGTCAACAAAGACCTTAATACTGGTATTGCCTTTTGGATAGTCTATGCACAGCTCGTCACAAATAGTAGCCAAAAGTTCCTCGACAGTCAATTTGGGATTGAGGACCAAAGCTATGTTGAAGTTTTCCGGTATTTGCTCCAGTAGGCATCTACAGACCGTTGATTTACCTGTTCCTACCTCACCGGTGAGCAAGATAAAACCACCGTCACTGTTAATTCCATATACAAGATGAGCCAAAGCCTCGCGGTGTTGATTGCTCATATAAAGATAACGGGGATCCGGGGCAATAGAAAAGGGGGGTTCCTTTAGCTCAAAATATTCTCTATACATAAGTTTCCATACCCGGGGCGCAGTTAGATTATAGAAACAGTCACCATTTTTACAACATGGGTGCCTTGACCTGGTTTTTATTTCTTTACCACTAAGTGCCTCATATAAGTATATTAAAAGGTTCAGTGTAATTTAAAGAGTAAAACATTTGCTCTTATTAACAATTAATAAAGTAAATAAATAATTCTTGGCATAATTTTTGTTAATAATTTTATAAACCCATGGAGTCAGGTAAAGACAGAAGGCGGTTTACAAGATATAAGCAGGATTCAGGGTTAATGGCTTCTCTTGAGGGAGACTTGTTTAAGGCCCATATCAGTGAATTCTCCCTGGGTGGTCTCAGCTTTTACATCAATACGAAGCCCATAGCTCCAGGCTCAGTCATTGACCTCAAGATAGAAGACCTCAACCTTGATATCCAGGGAAAGGTTATCTGGGTGAAGGAGGAAGATTTCTATCTGAGGGTAGGAATAGAGAGGTTGTCAATCTATGGCAATTTAAAACACTTCCCCCTTTCAGATATCTTTCTGAGCCTCCAGAGGTCAGAGAAGACAGGTATCCTTGAGATGAAAAATGGCCCTACCTTGAAAAAGATATGCATCAAGAATGGGGATATGATCTTTGCTACATCGAACCAGGAGGAGGACCGTCTTGGGGAGGTTCTGGTGAAGGCTGGGAAACTAACCCTTGAGCAATACTACCAATCTATTGAATCCATGAAAAAGACAGGGAAGCGTCAGGGTGCGGTTCTTGTTGAACTTGGCTATCTCAAACCCAAAGACCTGATCTGGGCAGTAACGCATCAGGTTGAGGAGATTATCCTGAGCCTTTTTCAGTGGGAAGATGCAGAGTTTGAATTTAAGGAAATTCCTCTGCCTTCAGATGAGGTCATAACCCTTAAACTCAGTGCAGCAAATCTTATCTATAGAGGGATTAAGAGAATAGATAATTTCACCTATCTGAAAGATGGCTTTTTCCCTGTAGATGCCGTACCAGACTACTCAGCAGACCCGATGGATCTTTTCCAGGATATCAGACTTGAACCGCAGGATAAAGAAATCCTTTTCCTCATAGATGGAAGCCGTAACGTTCATGACATACTTTCCCTTTCACCCTTAGACAATCTTCAGACGATGAAAATGCTTTATGCCCTTATGAATGCAAGGCTTATAGAAATCACAGAAAAGGGCCAGGAACGAGAAGATACCATCACTGAAGAGATACTGAAAGAACCTGAAGAAGAGTTAGACTCCGCTTTTATAGATGAAGTTGAGGGACTCTTTAGCAGGCTTCCATCCGCAGATTACTATAACATCCTCGGTATTACAAAATGGTCTACTCCTGATGAGATTAAAAGGGCCTACCTTAAAAAGGCCAAGGAGTTTCATCCTGATAAACACTTTTCTCTGATGTCAGAGACTTTAAAGAACAAATTAAACTCGATCTTTTCATATCTGACCAAGGCATATCAAACTCTCTCTCATCCCCAAACGAAGATGGAATATGACCAGAACCCACCATCTAAGGCTGCATTTGCGGAGAGCAGACCTCTTGAAATGGCAAAGGTCAGGTTCGAAGAAGGCAAAAAAGCCTTCTGGGATAAATCATATGCCGAAGCAGCAGAGTTATTCGGACAGTCTGCTTATCTTGATAGTTCAGTAGCAAGCTATCATTTTTATCTCAGTATGGCTTTGGCGAAGGATAAAAAATTTCGTGAGGCACAGGAGGCTATAATTAATGCCCTTAAGCTTGACCCTCTGAATGCCAGTTATATGGCTGAACTCGGCCATATTTATCTGGAGCTCGGTATTAACTCAAGGGCAAAAGCCACCTTTGAGAAGGCAATACAACTCGATCCCTCCAATAAAAGGGCAAAAGAGGGTTTACAGAAGATAGGAAGTCTTCCCTGATGCTGTTTTCTTCCACGTTTTTTTAAGTAACCAATTCGTAATCCTCTGTGAGGAGATTGGCATTCCAAACTAAAGTTATAAAACGATCTAAAACATTTGATTTAAAGAAGTTATAACCAATTTTTATGTTGACAAATGAACTGCATTATGAATTAAAATTATGAACGGGGTGAAGGGGGAGGTAAAACCTAACCTAATTCAAAATAGTTTCCATAGCATAATCTAAACAAATGCCTTCTCGATAAAGCTAAACCCTTTGTAAGAAGAGGACAGAAAGCGGCGGGTACTGAATAATTTTCAGCATCGCCGAGCTGCCGAAGGAAAAAGTAATGGTTGGTTAACCCTTTGTTTTTAAAAGGTCTAAAGGGGGAAAGGGAAATGATCTCGAACCAACGCAATAAGTATGTTATCGCTTTATTCATCAGTTCACTCCTCATAATCGGATTCCTTCTTCATAGTATTCTGCTTACCATGGGCTATGCCGCAATTACTACCACTATCACGTCTGATGGGACATTAGGGACGCAGGTAACCCAGAACGGATCGGTCTATAACATTGATGGAGGAACGATTAAGGGA